>NZ_JAUIRR010000003.1:300000-433821 GCF_030577135.1 Sulfurimonas sp. hsl 1-7
TGTAATCAAGCGGAATATTGAGCACTAAGCCTGCACTGTAGAGTGTACCGTTTTGATTTAAAACAACGGCACCGCTGTCATAACTTGTGTAGGTCGCTTGTGCATTGAATTTTAAAGAAGGAAGATACTCAGCCATCCCTTTTCTATAGCTGTCGTAAGTAACACTGTTTTGTTGTTTTGCCATGGCAATATTATAGTTGTTTTTGGTATAAGTTTCCTCATCGATCAATGAAAATGTTGGCAAAGAGATGGAGTCTGCCGCTGCTTCCGTGTATTTTTGCAATTCCAACTGCTCATTTGCAAGTGTCTCCTGCAAAAGTACGTAGTTTGTCTGTTCAGTGTTTTTCTCCATCAAGGCATCATTTAAAAGGGTGATGTCGATATCGCCAAGTTCGTACTGTGTCTGTTTTAAAAAGAGTGTAATCTTTTTGTTTTCGATCAAATACCCACTCTGTTTGAGCTGAAGTTCATACTTTTTAATGCGTAATGCCGATAGGATGATCTCTTTTTGGTAGTTTTTATGCTGCTGCTCTAGTGAAAGGGCATCGTAATTGTACTTGTCATTAGCATACTTGATCGTATAGTAGATCCCGCCCGAGCGAAAAAGGTTTTGTGAAAATGAAGCCGAGAGTTGTGAAAGTCCGCTTCTTGTGTTTGTTTTATCTGAGTACTGCTGTGTATGTGAAGCGGAGAGATTAAGAGGTGAGAGCCATTCGTAACGCTGTACCTCTGCTCCCGCTTCTATGCTTTTTTGCTTTTGTTTTAAAATACTGTTTTTATCTTCCGTCAATGCTACATCTTCGGCATTAGCAAGAGTAAAAAAGCTGCTCACACCAAAAAATAAAACAACAAATAATGATGGTTTGACACTCATCTATTTCTCACTTTTTTCAATTTTAAAATAGTTCATATTATTCTCATAAAAGTATTGTAACCTATATCCCTGTTTATTCAAGAGGTCATTGACTATATAAAGTCCCAAGCCCAAGCCCTCTTGGGATGTTTCAAATCCATCCCCTTTAATAAATGCCTGGGTATAGTGTTCAAGGGGATGCTTTAAGATCTCCCCTTCACTACTAAAACAGATACTCCCCTCTTTGTATGAGATAAAACTATTTTTACCGTGCTTCAAAGAGTTGTCGATCAAATTTTTAAATACAATACTCATCATATCAAAATCACAATCTATTTTTTGTAAATCGACATCATTTGATAAATTTTTTTCAATATAGAGCATATCTTTTGCATGATCAATCAACTCAATAATAGGGTACGACCTCATCTTAAGCTCATAGTTGCTCGAAGAGAACTTCTCTACACTTGCCAGCTCTTTTACCAACATCTCAAGGCGCTCAAAGATATTGTTTAATATCCTTTTATTTTTTATATCCGCCATCGCAGCTATCAACTTCCCTTTTGCGATAGGGGTGTTTAACTCATGCATAATATTTCGTAAAAAAAGTTTGCGGGAGTTTTCCATATTGTGCAGTTTCTGTACACTTTGATAAAACTCCTGATAGAGTATGGAGATCTCGTCTTTTTTTTCAATCTCCAGTTTTTTAATCATCTTCCCCTCTCCATACGCTTTGATCTGCTCACGCATCATCTGAATAGGGGAGATGCTTTTTCTCACAAAATTATAAAGTATACTCAGCAGTAACATCAATAAAACCATAACGGTAGTTACAATCGGAAAATGTTTACTACCCTCCTCTTTATCTTGAAACAGAAACTCTACACCATTCCGTTTGTACAGAATATATTCCCTCTCTTTATATGAAAGAGGGATCATAGGGGGTAAAAACTCGGGAGTTATGTTTGGCGGGTGTCTTTGTATCGCATTGGCCATCACCTGTGAACGCATTGGTTCCTCAACAACCTCAAGCCCTTGTGAGAGTGCTAGTTTATGTAGGGTTTGTGTCTGAGTTTTCCACTCATCTACCGAGAGTGCTTTGGCAATATTGGAGAGTCGATCGAAAAGATCGTGTCTTTGTCGCTCCGATTCAAAATGAAATGTAAACGAGGCGATCAACAAGAGTGCCAAAAAAGCAATTGCGAAGATCATATTTATTTTAAAAAGTATAGAGTGTCTTTGCATCTAATCTCCGATATACTGATACCCGACACCGCGTATCGACTTTATAAACTTTGGTTGTTTCACATCATCGCCAATCTTTTGACGAACCCTTCCGATGATCACGTTTATACTATGATCACTGCTTTCCCACTGAATTGCATTTACGCTGTTGACAATGAACTCTCTGCTTACCACCATATCTTTGTGTCTTATCAAGAGTGTAAACAGCTCATACTCTGCCATGGTAAGGTCAAGCAAAACCTCATCTTGATATATTTGAAACTTTTGTTCATCAATACGAAAAGATGATTCTGTAGAAGCAAAAATATTTTTTGCACGTTTTATATGGGTTTTCATCCTTGCAACTAACTCTCTTGGATCGTAAGGTTTTGCTACATAATCATCGGCTCCTGCGTCAAAACCCGTCACTTTATCATCTACGTCAGCTCGAGCTGTCGAGATGATTACAGGCAAAAGAGGATGGGCCTGTTTGATCTTTTCACATAACTCCAGACCATCCATCTCAGGCAAAGAGAGGTCTAAAAGTACAAGGTCAAAATGTTGCGTTGAGAGTTTATCCATGGCAGATAAAGGGGATGTCAAACTAAAAAGGTTAAAACCGTTTTTACCCAAGTACTGCTCTAGCAGTTGGATCATCTCCTCATCATCTTCTATCATCAATATCTCAGCCATTATTTTCCTACATCTGTTTTATAGAAAGCATTTTATCTTATCTGCCATTATCAAAAACAACTCGTTTACTTTTGTTGATATTTCATAGGGCTAAAAAGAGCTGTTTTGGTTCATAACGTGCTTGTCACTCACACGATCAATTTGATCGTAAATTTACCATAAAGGATATCTCATGAATGTAACTAATTCTAATCAGATGCAGAGTTATACACAACAGATGCAGATGCGACCACCAAACGCAGATGAGATCTTTAGCAAAATTATGCAGGCTGTAGATAGTAACGAAGACGGCTCTATTAGTTCAGATGAGCTAAGTGTTCTAAATGAAGAGCAACAAGCACGTCTAACACAAGCAGATAGTGACGGAAACGGTCTGATCTCAGAAGATGAACTCTTAAGTCAGATTGCTGATCATATTGCTTCAAAAGAACAGATGAAACAAGGTAAACCGGGTGGCATGGAGATGCCGAGTGTCGAAGAGTTACTCACTCAGATTATGCAAGATAGTGATACCGATGGCGACGGTGTTATCAGTGCTGAGGAGGTAAGTGCTCTTGATGAAAGACAACAAGAAAAACTTGCTCAAGCGGACACAGACGGCGATGGTATTATAACGCAAGAGGAGCTTTCAACACAAATCAGTGCAGATATGCAGTCTCGCGCAGATATGCCACCACCACCTCCGCCTCCATCACAAGAGATGACAATGAACAGTTTTAAAGATATGCTTGTCTCTGCCGTAGAATCAGATTCAGATGAGGATGATACTACCGATACAGCTTCACAAATCCAAGATTTTCTTATGAATCTGGGACTCAGTGAAACAGAGAGTAATAACATTCTATCTTTACTTGAGAACAAACGATTTGATGTTACTGCATAAATCTTTAGGAGGTCTTTTTACAGACTTCCTATATTAAGAACGTACTAATCTTCCTAAACTGTAGTATCTTTTTGTAAGTCTGCCTCTAGAATCCCAGTATTTCCAGTAGCCGTCTTTTTTACCGTAAGAGTATTTACCCTCTTCTACTTTTTTACCACGGTACCAACGTTGATAGAGTCCACTACGTTTGCCGTAGCTATATGTTTCTAAGTTCTTTAATTTCCCGGTAGAAGAATCATAATATTTTTGCACACCGTCTGGTTGATTGTTAGAGTAATTTTTTTCATGGACTAATACCCCTTTATAGTTCCAGCTTTTAAATACACCGTCTTTATCACCGTTTTTATAGTTTTCTTCACGAGTTTGTCGTCCCGAAGAGTAATCATAAGATTTTTGTACACCGTGTTTCTTGCCCATAGAGTAGTTATTTTCGTATCTCAGCAGACCTTTACTGCTCCAGCTTTTAAATACACCGTCCTTTTTACCATCTTTATAATTTTCTTCCGAAGATGCACTTCCGTCACGGTTATATCTTTTAAAAACGCCGTCTTTTTTCCCATTTTTATAATGCTCTTCACGCTCTAAATAGCCGTCATAATAACTCCAAACTTTAAATGCACCATCTTTTTGTCCATTTTTATAGTTCTCTTCACGATAAGACTTGCCATTTCTGTACTTTTTGAAAACACCGTCTTTTAAACCATTTTTATAATGCTCTTCATTTTCCAGTTCTCCTTTAGAGTTCCAGCCTTTAAAGGCACCATCTTTTTTATCAGCTTTATAGTGTTCTTCTTTTACAAGCTTTCCAGTATAAGTGCTATAGTATTTAAAGGCACCGTCTTTTTGACCCTCTTTATAGTTCTCTTCAAGATTAAGTTTGCCGTTATATTCAAAGACTTTAAAAACACCATCTTTTCTATCCAGTTTATAATTTTCTTCAGATATTAATACACCCTCTTGAGTCCATCTCTTAAAAACACCGTCTTTTAGGTCATTGTTATAATGAGCTTCAAGCTTAGGTTTACCGTCTGCATACCACTCAAGTTGTGCACCGTCTTTGACCTTGTCTGTCATGTATGAAACATAACTTTTATACTCTATAGAAGTTTTCGCACCGTTTGATTCCGTAACTGTATATGTATAGTGCATAAAAAATGCAAAATAGATAGCAGGTATAGCCGCAGCTAAGAACACACCTACACCTATTGCAATTTTTTTCTTTGTCCCTGGCGACATCGGAGGCTTATTTGCTTTTTCCTGCTTGATCTTCTCTTTTATCTCTATCTGCTGCGCCTCTACGTTTTCAAGAGCTTCTGCCTCAGGAGAACCTTTTACAATAGGCATACCATGCGCATTTTTCGCTACACAATACATGTTACCAAGCGGTTTAGTCCCTACAAAACCGTTAATGATAAACACAATAATAGGACCGACAAAAGGGATGAAGTTAAGCAGCCACATCCAACCAGAGAGATTTGCATCGTGAAAACGTTTAATAGAAGTTACTAAACTCACCCAGAACATTACAAACCATGAGATAGTAAATATTACCGAGATAACCATCCCCAGACCTATTTTATTATCTACACGGCGTGAGACCTCAGAAGCGGCATCTCCATTGAGTACATTTGTAGCCATATCCGCCATACCTTTAATGACAAAGAAGTACTCCATCATCCACAATGCTATACTTAAAGCGATCAGTGATACAAATACTTTCCACCACTGTGCACGTGTATAACACCCTTTCGCTGAAAAAAGTCCCCCCGGTTTAGATAACACATACTCAGTAGCCGGACCGTTTGAGATATGAACATTCTCTACCTTTGGAGTTGTTGCATTTAGCAGATATACATCTTGTGCACTCTCTCCGTCTTCACTTAAAAAGTCTACCTCTTGCCCCTGATTTAATGCTCCGTCACCGCTAACATCCTCTTTTGTAAACGTATAACGCTTACCGTCCTCACCGCTGATTACCCCCTGCAGCTTCTCTGCATCGTAAAATAATATGTTTCCCTTCATATTTTCCCTATGTATAAAATAAAATTATGATAATTTACAAAAAAAAGCCATAGACTTACCCCTGATTATTGAAAAACTTTTTATAAAAAATTATTATGTTACTTTTATTAACTTTTTTTTCGTCCGCCTATGAAGCTTTAACGATAAGTCCTTCATTAAGGGCTTGTTTACTATACAACTCATGTTCCACACGAACAACTGTATCTTCAATATTCTCTTTCTCTTTATAAAATGTTGTAGCATAATTTGACGCTGTTTTAATCGATGCCTGTAACTTGCCAATGATTGTCTCTAAATCATCTTCAGATACGTTTTTCAAAACCAGTGCATACTTTTTCTTATCCCATTTAATGATCATGTCATCATCTCTTAACGATTTTTGGAGTGCTTTTGCAACTTTTACAACCATAGTATCATCTACCTCTACACCGCAGAGTTCTAACATAACAAAAGCAAAATTGGTATCTGTTTTTCTCTGATACTTCACTACCAGATTCATCTTCTCGTAGAAATAACTTCTATTATATAGACCCGTTAAACGATCCGTTACTTTTAACTTCTCATAGTTCTCTATGTAACGCTTTCTCTTATCCTTTTTCATACGGGAATTATCTGCGATAATAAACCCCTCAACAACACCGAAAAGCCCTTCATTAACACTAAAGTCAAAAAAGCGCACAGCCCCCTCTTCATAAAGCTCCGTGTATTGTTTAAAGAGTGTAGGGACAGATGTATTTAACTCTTTAAGATACTTTTTCAGTACTGTAAAACCATCTTTATATGAGAGTTCATTAAAAAGTTTGTCGAACTCTTTTTTGTCCTCTTCACTCATTTCATAAGGAGTTTTTGCCTGCATCATATGGCTTGTACATGCAAAATGTTTTGAGTAAAAATACACCAAGGCCGCTACCGCTTTTTTTGGAGTATCTGCATTGATCGTTACCGTACCGTAAGTGTGTTTTATCTTCGGATTATATGCCAGATAGGCTCCAACCCCCTGCCAGAGATTATCGAGCGCTCTCGTACTCCAATATTTAGGCTGCACAAAACTGCGTCCAAGCTCTACGGAGTTCCCGCAGTACTCTTTAAAATCCTCACTGAATGTACAAAGATTGTAGGTATAAAGTCCTGCACGCCCTTTGTCTTTAATGATATCTTCACACTCGCCGATTCTATACGCTCCCACAATCTCCAGCTCATCGTTATCCCAAAGGATCAGATGCTTATAGTACTCATCGTAAAGGTCATTATCGTGTGCCTGACCCGTTCCCCCGCCGATCGCACGAAACGAGATCTCACGCACGCGCCCGAGTTCACGCAGAAGAAACGGAGAGTGTTTTGCATCTGCTAAGATAATCGACTTCCCATCAGCCGTATCTCCCAGATACTCTGCTCTTTGCACCTCCTCTTTGAGCATCTTTTTATTTTTCGGAGCTCCGATTGTGATCTCCGTTTTTAAGATATCCCCTTTGTTGCTCTCTAGAGTGTAGAGGTGTTGGTAAAACATCTTGATATACTCATCGGTTGTCACCTCTTTATTTGTAAACGATTCGGGCGGAATAACTTTTCCGATCGTAAAACAAAGCGGTTTTTGTTTTGCAGCATTGACAAACTCTCTCATGAGTAGCAGAGCCGAAATTTTATTCGGTAAAAGGAGTGAAACAAGATAAAAAGGGAGTGAATTGCTCCCTTTGATTTTGATCGGAAGTATCGGTGTTTTTGTTTTTTGCGCAATTTTAAAAAAGCTTGCTTTCCAAGTATCATCTTTAAGCCCTTTTACAAATGAAAAACGGTTCACATATCCCGCAGGAAAAATGATCACGGCCTCCTCATTCTCTAGCGCTTCGTTAATAGCTTTTAAGCTCCCTTTTGTAATCCCGCCTGTAACATCAACCGGAATCCCCCAGCCAAACCCTTTTGAGATCTCATACATCATGGAATTAATAAGCAGTTTTACCGTTTTGTTCTCTCTTGCATTTGCAATCAGCTGTACCAGTGAGAAAGAGTCTTGCATCCCTGTTGGATGGTTTGCAATAACTATAAGCCTCCCCGTTGCAGGGATGTTTTTTAACTCTTGGGGTTTTGCAGTGTAAGTTATATCAAGCCCATCTAACAAATTGTCTGTAAAATCCAAACCCTTTAAATGCTCTTTGCCTCTATCGATCTCGTTTAAACGCTCTTCGCAAAACAGTTTTTGCAAAGAGCTTATAGTTAATTTTCTTCCCCAAACAGGTAACTTTTTCATCTGTTTTGAAAGGTTTGCATCCACTAACCCTTTTACATCCATTATCATTGCTTTACCTCACATAAAAAACTTCTTTTTTTCCCGTCGTATCTGCTTAAAATTGCCGGCAGCATCACAAGATCTACAACCACTGCGATCACAAGAGCAATTGCCGTGATGATCCCGAAATTCACATTTGGCATAAACTGCGAAAGGCTGAAAATAGCAAACGCCAAACTCAGCACTATCGTCGTAAACACGATTGCCAAACCGGCAAACTCGATCGTATATGCAAGAGCACCTAGAAAATCCAGCCCTTTTTCGCGCGCCTCTTTATACTTTATAAGAAAGTGGATAGTATCATCCACCGCAACACCGATGATGATGGCGCCAGATATTGCCACACCTATATCTATGCTCATCCCAAGCCAGCCCATCACTCCGATAACAAGTATGATTGGTAAGACATTAGGGATGATAAACAGTGGAATCATACGGATATTTCTAAAGATAAGAAGCATTACAAACGAAACAACTACAATAGCTAAAACGATAGACTCCACAAGCGTATCGGTCACATCATGCTGCATATGGGCAAACATCGCCGTCTGCCCGTTTACCTCTGCAGAGTATGGTGTGTTTTTCCACCACTCCTCTACCCAGGAGATCATCTCCAAGTCAAGCGAGGTGTCCACCACGTTTAAAGAAGCAGTCACACGCAGACGCTGCTCATCTACATCCATTTTATCGTTAATCTCCATCCCTTGCGGCAATGAGAGTGAATACAAAAGAAGATACTGTGCGATCAGGTTTTGATCGTTTGGAATCTGTTTACTCCCCTGCATCACATCATTAAACTTCTTTACCACATCAACCAGTGAAGAGATGTGTCTTACATCTGCGTATCTTGTTTGAAACTCATTTGAAAACTGCTCAACTTTTTTCATAAATGCAGGGTCTTTTATCCCGTCTTTCTTTTTAGAATCTACCACTATCTCATATGCCATAGGACCTGTAAGCTTCTCTTCTATAAAATGGATCGTTTGTTTGAAAACCACATCGTCACGTAAATATCTGATCGTATTTGAATCGACTCTCAGCTGAGATATTCCAACACCGATAAGGACAAATATAAAAAGAGTAATCGTTAAGATCTGCAGATCGTATCTACGGATAAATCTCGCATAGTTTTGGGCAAAACTTCCCAGTTTTTTCTCTTTTTTCGTAACCTTTTTCACTTTTACTTTCGGATTGATAATAGCTAGAACTGCAGGGACGAAAAATATCGTAATCACAAACGCTAAAAGTGCGGCATTTGCAGTCGCTATCCCTAAAGTTTTTATGGGAACAATCTCGGAGATTGCCAAAGAGCCAAACCCTATGGCTGTTGTGATTGACGTTAAAAAAGTTGGTAAAAAGTTTTTCTCCAAAGTATAAAATATCGCCTCTTCATTGTCTAGCTTTTGACGTCGCCCCAGTAAATAGATCCAGTAAAGGTGCATCGCATCGGCTATCCCTATTGCGATGATAAATATAGGCATATTTGCTGTAAAGTTATTGAGTTTAAACCCGAGCAGTATCTGGATAGAGAGCACCGTCACAAATGTAAAAATAACAACCGCTATGCTTAAAAGTACCCCAGAGATACGTTTAAATATAACCCATAAAAGGAGCATCGCTATCAGTATCGCTAAAGGGGTGTATGTTGTCGCATCGTGTTTACCGAGTGAACTAAATGTGGCATTGAGCGGTGGGCCTCCTGCCAATCGGAAATGAAAACCTGTTTTTTCACTCTCCTCTTTCACATAGCCGTTTACTAAGTCGTAGATGATCTTTGAAGAGCCAAAATACTGGCTTGCTTTAGGTGTCAGGCGCCCTACGATCATAGTTGTCGTAGCATCACCGTTTATCAGTTTACCTAGCAGCATATCCTCTTTAAGTGCAACATCCTTTTTCTCTTGGAGCTGCTGCAAAGACAGGAGATCGAGATCTTCTATAAAGTTCTCGATCACAATCTCGTCTGGATACTCGTCATCTTTATGGATATACTGGTAGTTTGTAAGCGAATCTACACGGGCAATAAAACGGGTCTCCCAGAGCATCTGTGTCAGTCGCTCGATCGAAGCCAGAGCCTTTTTATTAAAGACACCCTTTTCATCTTCCAAAATAATTACTATAGAGTCATCATTTCCAAAAACTGAGCGGAACTTGTCAAACTTCGCCAAGGCTTCGGAGTCTTTTCCAAACCAAATACGGTACGAGCCGTCAAACTGTACGTTTTTAAGCTGATAGCCGAGTATAATCGTTAAAAGAGGTATGAGAACAACAATCCACCAACGGAACCTGATAATATTTTCAACAAAGCGCTTCATCTAAAAATAGTACCCCGCTTTTACGCTCATACGCTTTTGTTTCCCCATACGCTTGAGTGCTGTCTCATAAGTGTCTGAAGGTTCACTCTGACGGTAGTCAAGATGGAGTTTAAAAATATCGTTGATTCTACTTTCGTATTTTATGTAATACACCTGCTCATCATACTCTAAGTCAAAGATAGCCCCGCCTACAATGCTCGCATCGTTTCCTTCGTTAAAACTGTATCTTGCACCGATAAAAAGATCGTTTTGAAACACCTCGAAAAGCTCTATATCCGTGTAGATATCACTCTGTAAAGCACCGTATCTGTAGTACTCTGCTAAAACCCCGAGATCTGCCTCTTTATAAACCTGTGTAAAAGTGTGCTCGACACCTAGTCCTAAATGGTAATAATCAGAGATCAGCTCCTGATCCAATACATCTGCATACACAGCTTCAAGTTTATACAAAGTAGAGTCAACCACAAGTGTGTTGTATGTTATAAATTTATTCACATAATAAGCATTCTCATACACCTTATACTCAGGTGCTACGGGAACATTGTAAAAGCGCTGAGAATCATACCCGTGCTCAAAAATGATCGAATAATCTAAAGCATACTCACCATCGCCGCTTCCTGAATATTTTAAGTAGATACTCGGGCTGTTTTGAGACTTTGTAGTTTGCAGATCACTCTCATACGTAATCAGCTGGTTTGTAAAAGGATAATAGACATACGGATATGCCGGCATCTTTCTATTCTCTTCGTAGAACTTTACGATCGCAGAGATCTCGGCATCATCGCTGTAGTATGTATATGCCATATTCCACGAACCCATTTTGTCGTTTTCGGTCGGATCAGAGCGGAAATCTCTGAGGTTAAAGACGTCCGTAATATTTTTTACCTCTAACGCACCCCAGAATCTGATATTCTTCCCGAAAAAGAGTTGTGAATTTTCAAAATCATATGTACCGTACAACTCTTTTACACGGAGATAGCTTCTGTCGTTATGTGCAGCACTTGCTTTTAGATCATAATAATCTTGTTGTCCGCGCAGTTTCATAAACGCCTTGAAACTCTCTTTATTGTATGCCGCTTCAAGCTCTGCCGAAGCGGTATAGTTATTTGCATGTTTCCCTGAAGGATGTGAGATGTATGTTTGCGCCGCTAAATTCACATGCCCCTGAAACGTCACGTCTTCTAAAAATGAACCTTCCTCGAGTTCTAGCAGCTCTTGGTCTTCATCCTCTTTCGTAGCGTTTAGTTCTATCTCTGTTTCTTGCTTCTCTTCAACGACGGCTATAGATTTTTTCGGTGCAAAACGGTACTTGTAAGTTGTTACGATCATAGATTGTTTGTACTTTTTTTGAAACGCTTTATGCTCTTTTTTCGCCTCTCCATACTTTTCAAAACAGCCACATCTCACCGCATTTACGTGAGAAAATTCAAACAGCTTACAAGTGTTAGGATATTTATCTGCTTCAAACTCATAAGAGTTTTCTTGCGGTATGTAACTCAGAAGCTGCACCGAATAACAGGTCTCTTTATCTTTTGCAACCAAGGCAGTGATGATCAATAAAAATAGAACTAAACTACGCATCAAAACTCTTAAAGGCGGTTGTTCTTAAGAACGCGTTTATGAAAATCTTTGGGTTTAAGTCCTGTTTTTATCTTCTCATTTTTCCAAACTAACAGTGTCTTTTTATCGTTTTGGTGGTTGATCATAGTCATTTTGCCGACTCTCCACACACCCGATATCTTTTTATAGTTTTCAAAAAGTGCAGTTTTTAAAAGCTCATGCTTTCGATCGTAATAGTCAACTTTTTTGATAAGAAACGTTTTTGGATCAACCCATGAGACCTGCTTTGTATAGCCTGAGTATTTACTTTTAGGTTTTCTCTGCACCTCATACATCTTTTTCCCATTAAGTGTAACGAGCTTTGCGTCGCCTTTGAAGATAAACTTATCGATACTAAAAGAGCTTAAGTCCTCATAGGAAAATTCACTCCCCATAAATGAGCCCGATTTACTCTTGGATGCTATACGTTTCACACGTTTAAGGGCCGGGAGATAGAGCCATTGATCGTCATCTTTATTTACGTGTTCATAGTTTAAAAACTTTGTCCCTTTGACATCGGCAGGTGAAAGGAAAGTCATTAAAGACTTGTCCCCTGAATCGTTTTCTAGTACAATCATCTTCATTTTTCGCTCACGCTTTTGAGCACTTGCATTGATCAAAGTCATCGTCATTTCAGAAGATGAATCTTTAAATCCACTCATTGCAGCTTCACTCTTTTTTGCCACATCTAAGTTGCTTATTGCCCATAAATTGATCGACAACATACCTAAAACCATCAGTTTTTTCACCATAAAAAACATCCCCCATTAAAAAGTGAGTCAATGGTATCATCATGAAAATTGGATGAAACTTAATTAGTGTCAAAAATTAGAAAAAATTATGATAACTTTGTGATATGTTTCTTTTTTGACATTATTTTTTCTTATAAGATAACCCTCAATAATGTTTCTTATAAGAGTTCCTTGATAAAGATTTTATATTTGATAGTAATTATCATTATAATATATATTAAAGGTATAAATAGCTAGTATTTTGATATTTATTATCAAAACAGTAAGGAGTTTTTATATGAAACCAAACCTCACACTCCCTCTTTCTATCATCTTAAATGAAAGTTACGGAGCTTCTTATGAACCTATTATAGCTCTTGATACAATGGAAGTTTACGGATATGAGGCATTAAGCCGTTTTCGCCACGAAAATAAAACGATACCGCCTGATCAATTCTTTAGTGCAATCCATGACGATGCGGAGACCTTTTTCCATTTTGAATCGATCTTAAAACGGTTTCAACTCGATAACCGACCGCAAGGATACAGACTTTTTCTCAACCTTGATCCCCACGTAGTTTTAAACAACGATCATGTAGAGTACTGGGTGCGCCTTTTTACTACACACGCAGATATAGAACTGGAGATCATTGAGAACTCTGATGATCATAACCTGCCTCTCATTGAGGAGTTTATGGGATGGATGGATCAGCACAATATCTCTTACGCTTACGATGACTTTTTAAAACCGGATACACTCTTTTTTACCTCGTTGTTTCACCGGGCAAAAACTATCAAGCTTGATCTTGACGTGATCCATAAGATCAAAAAAGATTATACCTACATAGATGTAGCAAAAGGGATTGTAAATTATGTAAGGAGTTCAAAACGTTTGAGCCTGCTTGAGGGGATAGAGACAATAGAGGATATTGAAATAGCCAAAGAGCTTGGAGTTGACCTGATTCAAGGGTACTATTTTCAAGATCAGTTTATCAAAAAATGGCATCAGGATATTAATTGATAATGAATATCAATTCTATTTAAGCTTTCTTTCGTTACAATTTTGATATCAATTATCAATAAGGAAAGAAAATGTTTGAAATAGAAAATAAAAAAAACATTGTAAAACTTAGTGGCAAACCTTGCTAAATAAAACTTTATTGTAACAACTTAAAAAAGGAGGTTATATATATTAAAAAACTAATGATAAATACAAGAGTGACATACATGAAGATTTTATGTCACGGCATCTATTTTTATGAAGGTTGTTTTGCTCAGAAACATCAAATAGATGCCAAATCAGTTATAAACGCGGCTATTTCTCCTAAAATACATAGTCAAAATTTAGTTAATAAAATTCAAAAAATTCAAGGCTATTTGCATACCTCTCATACAAGGTATGCAAATCTTTTCTCACTTTATCTATTGTAACACCTCAACTTCATCACAATCTACATCTTTTTTCAGCAGATACCCTTTAGGTATTTTATTTACCGTAATAAGCAGATCAAGCTCTTCAAAAAACTTTATGTGTCTTGAAACTGTCGCATAACCTGCACCTACTCTCTCCTCTTTAAGTTTTTTAGAGATAAACTCTATACTTACCGGATAACTTTGCGCATGTAAAATTTTCAGTACACGCTCACGTTGATCGGAGTAGCGCAGTCTGTTTTTCTTGATATGATCATAGATAGAAGTTCTAAATTTTGTTAAACTAGCTCGCCCTTTAGCACTGATATATAACATCTATTTTTCTCCTTTTAAGGTGCCAACGGTTCTAAAAGATGCTCGTAACGTTTATCTGTCAGAGTTCTTAAGAATGCTTCAAGAGCGCGTATCTTCTCATCACTTAACGCTTTTGTATCGCTCAGCTTTTCATGGTTGATAGTTGCATTATGATCGTTTGCACCCCAAGCTTCAAGTGTCTCAGGATTTATCGGATGATCACCTCCTCCTGCCATATGATCGTAAAACTCGAGTACTGTCCTTAAGTTTTGAAATACTCCGTTACTCATATACGGTGCAGTGATTGCCACATTTCTAAGAGTCGGTACCTTTGTTTTTCCATAATGAGCAGGATCACTAACAGTTCCTCCAAGTCCTAAAAATGTTGCATTTGCATCTTGAAGTCCTAACTCTGTACGTCTCTCCATCGCTGTAACATTTCTCGGCGTGCCTATGTTTTCAAACTCATAGTTGGTAAAAAGCTCATGCTTGGAAGCTTCGCTTTGAGAGTTCAGTGTATGGCATAGGGCACAGTTTGTATTGTTCTGCGAGAAGAAAAGGGAGTACCCGAGTATCTCGGCATCGCTCCAGCTATCAGCTTCGTAACACTCACTTGTAAGTCCACCGTTTTCCTTACACTCCAAAAAGCGATCGTACTTGGAATCAAATGGTGCAAACAGCTCCGTTTTTTCAAACTTTCCGATCGCCTCACGCATCGCCTCATAAGAGCTATTCACATCATCGAAAATATCTGCACCATACAGTGTTTCAAACACCTCTATATATTGCGCGTTCTCCTTGATGCGATCGATTACTGCACTTTTATCGCTCATCATCATCTCCGCACTGTCAAGCGGTGGTCCTCCTGCTTGAACACTCAAAGTTGCCGCACGACCATCGTGAAACTGTCCCCCTATATATACACCGTTTTGCTCTGAAAACTCAGGAGAAAACTGTGCATAGGCAGCTGTCGGGGCATTGCGTCCCCCAAGACTTAGCCCGTCATCACCTACAGAGAATGCTCCGTGGACAAAGATACTTTGATCAACACCATCCTCTGCATAACGTGCATCTACAAATCCGTGCTCTGGATCGTGACACGTTGCACAAGATGTCCCGCGGTTTAATGAGAGGTTTTGATCGAAAAAGAGTTGCGCGCCCAACTCCTCTTTTGTGATGCTTTGCTGAGCGGGTGTCTGCTCACCGCCGCCACCGCCGCAACCGCTAAGTACAAACGTTGCCGCACTTAATAAAACTACAGAATACTTCATCATATTTCCTTAGAAAATAAACCCTAAAGATAAAGCAAAAGAGTTTTCATCGGCAAGTTTTGCATCAGCTCCGTAGTCTCTCATCTTATAGTTTGATTTAATCACTACACGAGGATCCGGATAGTATGCGATTCCTCCAGTGTATTCGAAAAAGCGATTGTTATCCACATATTGTGTTTTTGAAGATGCATCCATATCAAGACGCTCAATTTCACCTACAAGGTAAAACTCTCCAGGCAGTTTAAAAAGATTAAAGATGTCATACCCTAAAGTGATATACTGTCCATTTACACGGTTTGAGATACCTGTATTTGGCAGTTGATCGTAATCTCCACCTAAAGCTCCGTAACTTGCAAGGGTCTGAATATCAAAACCGTTCTTTTTATAAGAGGCATGTATCTCAGCCATTGTGATTGTTACATCCGCATCACCTGTATGTCCTGTCGTAGTCCCAGGCTTACTCTCCTCTGCAATTCCAGAAGTTCCGTAAAGAAATGAACCTCCGATATTTACTCCGCTGCTATGATCATACGAAAGACGTGTTACAAATGAAAAATCATCCGTAAACTGGCGAGCTCCTAAGCGTCCCTGCTGTATAAAAGTACCTTCTGTAAAACTTCCTGCATCGGGAGATGTAACTACACCTGCGTAATATTCAAAATTGTCAATCGTACCGTGTGCAAGTACACCGTTTGTATGCCAAGTTGAAGGGATAATAAGTGTCTCAACTGCCGGACGATCCGCTGTTAGAAACGATGTCGGTTCGTGGTTCAGGTTTGTAAGCCCCATCGGTGTAAGTATATGCCCTACACGGATATTGAAACTCGGATCAAGTAAAAAATCTAAGTATGAGAACTCTACGATCGCATACTTGTAGTTTTTAGTATTGTCGCTTCTAGCCCCTCCGTCTTCAAATTCAATCTCCGTATTCATAATAATGTAGTCGTTAAATTTGTAACCGATGTAGGGTACAAAACGAACAATGTTAAACTCCCCTTTATTACGGGTTTCGTTTGCAGTATCACTTGAATAGTTTTTAAAGTCGTTGTATTTCGTATATTTATACTCTCCATATCCCCCTATGCTCAAGCCGTCCTGTGAAAAATAAACTTTCGATGCAGCACCACCCATGGCACTAAAGCTTTCATACTCTTGCACATCTTTGTAGTTCAGTGCACTTAACTCATTCAATATAGATTCATTTGTAGAACTCTGCTCACTTTTTATCTGCTTGATCTCTTTTTTTAATAACTCTAACTCTTTTGCTAACTCTTCGTTTGTAGCTCCATATACCAAGGCGTTACATACACCTAAACTAAGCAATATTTTTTTCATATTTTTCTCCATTTAAAATTGATACAAACGGCTCATATAAAACTTCTAAAACCGTTGTATGTTTCACATCTGCACCGAAAACCAGTTTCGATGTAGATTGTGTGACGTAATATGTTTTAAACATCTGATCCCAGATACTCAAAACACTCCCATAGTTTTTATTCATACTTTTTTTTGCATGATGCAGCTGGTGTAAAAAAGGAGAGATCACAACTCTCTCTAAAACTCCGTAACGAAGCGGAATGTGAGAGTGACGCAAATTACTCCCGGCTATCCCGAAAATAAATGTGATCGCATTTACTCCTGCTATCTCCACTACGCCTATATTTGCACCGAAAAAGTAGATAAATATCCCCGTAACTGCCCCTACACCAAGAGCGTAACGGAGTCCAAAAAGGATATTTTCCACCGGATGGACACGGTAAAAAGTAAGCGGGTTTAACACTTCAGCCGAGTGATGCACCCTGTGAAACTTCCAAAGCAAAGGGGACTCATGCATAAAACGGTGAAGCCAGTAACGTGTAAAATCGTTTACAAGAAAAACACTCAGCGTATATCCGATCACTACCCAGAGTTTCTCAACACTGAAGCGGATATAACCAAACTGCTCCTGTAAAAGAAACACCGTCTGGAGTGAAATATCTTTTGAAGAGAGTATAAAAGGTAAAATCAACCCTATTTTTATTGCACTCACAACTACAAAATAACCGTAGTCAAGTTTTGCAGAATGATGCAGCAATACCCCTTTTGTAAAGTAGTTTTTTATCTCGGGATTAAAACGAGTATAAATAACTGCGATCAACAAAGCACTTAACAGATAAAGCCAATAGATTCTCTGTGAGGCAGAAAAAAAGTACTCAACTCCAAGATACTCCATCTTCTAATCACCGTCTGCTTCAATAATATCTTGTGTAAAATTGAATGCATTGATAAGTGCCGTATAGTTGTTTTGCAATGCATTCAGATCAACATAAAGAGCATATATTTGCTCATCTGTCAAACTATTACTCAAAGATGTTTCTATATTTGCACATATAGTGCGGAGTTCTACAAGCTTACTCTCAATTGCCTCAATTTCACTCGTTGCACCCCCTATAATTGCAAGCTCTTTAAATCCCGATTCTAAAAGATTTTGATGTGCTGCTAAAATAGAGTCAATTGCCTCTAGAGAGTATCTGCTGTTATAGTACTCGAGCCTTGCTGCATCGGGGTCATCTTTATACTTTAGAGTAAAACCGGCACCCTCGCCCACACGCCACTCTTTTGTTTTGTATGCCGAATCTACAAGCTGATTAATAACTATGCTGATAGCGGTATCGCTATCTTCTAAAAATGCACTGTTTTGCTCATAAAACTCATTGATAGTTTGCAGATTGTTTGCAATGTTTTGTGCCATGATGATAGCCGCTTGTGTGCGTCTTTCATCGAAACTTGCCAAGAGCGTAGTTTGTTCTTCATTAACGCCAAAAAGTATATACTCTAACGCAGTTATACTTCTATATGAGTTTTTCACAGCAAGTGCATCGGCAATAGGATCACTGCCTGATAAGATCAGATCAAGTTCAGCCACAAGTTCACTGTTTGTTATAGAGTGAAAATACTCCAAATAACGGGGAGGGTCTTGCATAATGTTTTCATACTCATCCGCTACATAAAGTGCTTCAACTTTTTTATAACTACTTACAAGTTCAAGAAACTTCTCTTGGGAATTTTGCAAATCTGCTGCAGAGTTATTCACATCTTCAAGTAATACTGCAAGCTCTTGTGCTTGCGTATATGTCTGGTTTGCATCTTGTTGTAAAAGTGCATATATAGAACTCAGTGAGCTCTCTATATCCGAAGTGAACTCTCCGCTCTTTAGCCCGTTTTCACCATCATACCCATTATCGCCGTTACATCCGATGAAAAACAGCATCAATGTGAGTGCACTTATTATTTTCAATCGTAACTTCATTATATTCCTTTTAAAAACTCTAAAAGAGTCTCTCTTTGTTTTTTATCTAGCTGTCTAAAAGCCTCTTTCTGAGCCTGTGCCTCGCCTCCATGCCATAAAATAGCCTCAGAGATACTTTTTGCACGTCCGTCGTGTAAAAGATTCAATTCACCTGAGACCTTTTCATATAAACCTATCCCCCAAAGCGGCGGTGTACGGAACTCGTTTGCCTCGGCTTTAAAAATAGTGTGCCCGTCACCAAGTCTTTCACCCATATCATGGAGTAAAAAATCGCTGTAAGGGTAAATCTCAACCCCTTTTCGTGTCGTAAAACTATCTACATGACACTTCACACATCCAAGCTCATTAAAGAGCTGTTCTCCCTTCTCAAAACCGCCGGTTTTTCTCTGAGCGGGAATTTTAAGTGTTTTGAGATAGTAAGTGATCGCATCGAGCCTTTCCATCGGAAGGTCAAACCCTCCACGCCCTTTTGGAGCTTTTAAACACTCCTCTTGTTTATCCGTGCAGTTATCACTTGGATAGAGTGGGTTTGAGAGCCCCATATCGTTATGAGCTGCATTTGCACTCTGGTGTTTTACGGTAGCCGAGGCTGCTTTCCATGTAAAGCGTCCAAGTGCAGTTGTATTTGTCTCAGGGTTATATACCCAGTTAGCCTTGCCGGAGATCCCGTCTTTATCTTTATCATCAATATCTTCGTTTTTTAGGATCTCTTCGGCTGCAATATCTTCAATAGCACCGAGTCCAATAAGAGCAAGGGCAATATGCGGTGCAACATTGGCATCCTGCTGCATGGCACCGTATTGCAAGTTTTTTAGCTCATAATGAGGCTCATGGAGTGTATAGGTCTCACCGTCTTTAAAGGCACCTTTTCTCTCTACATAAGAGAGTGCTGCACTTCCCTCATACTTTACATCACTCACCCCATTAAAACTGAGCTGTCCTCCATAAGTAGGTTCTGGGATAAAACCGTTTCTCAACATCAAGTCATTATTAAGCTTTTTTTCTGATGGAATCGAGAGACGCATCACTAACGATCTGTGAATATTTCCATCTTTATCAAGAGCTATCCCTGCACCGTTATGCGGATGGCAATGTATACAAGTGTTTGCAGAAAATAGAGGTCCTAAACCGTCACGAGCCGTAGTTGCCGAGGGTGCTTCCACCCACGGGATTTTAAAGAAACTTTTTCCAAGAATACGGTAATCCTCATCCTCACGGGAGAGTTTTACCGCTTGAGTAAAAACATGATTGCTTTTATCTTGTGTATAGATTGCAGTTGTATCTTTTGTTGTAGTATCGCTGCTACAAGCTGCAAATAAAAATCCAGTTAATATTAAGGTAGTTGTCACTCTCGGCATAACTATTATTCTTTACTTAGCTACGTCTGTTTCTTGGGAATCAGTTACGTCATCTTCACTAAGTGTGATTCCAAATGTAGCAGCAACATCTACCATCATGTCACCAAGATCACGCATATCATAGTGTGCATACTTCACATTTTGCTGGTTAACATTCCCATTTTTGATCTGATAATCAAAGTGGTAATCACTTTGTGCAACACTATCAATAGTTGCTACTCTTGTGTCTATGCTCGTAATCAACTGATCAATAGTTGATTTGTCTGCGTCACTTAGTTTTGAATAGAAGCTTGTCCCTTTAGAACTCTCTTTATATACTCCTTTTAAAACATTTACAAAACCTTGATAGTTTGTTGCAATATCTCTGTGTGTATTATCTGAAAAACATGAGTGTTCATCCTCTTCACTTGGTGTATATACCGCTACTGCCATACGCTCATTTGCCAGTTCAGACTTTATAAATACACCCATCCCTGCAAAAATATCTCTAAGTGCATCATCAGCAGCTATATTTTTGGCTGTATCATCACCGGTTAACTCACCTAAAAGTGCCCCGCGGTAACATCCAACACCTGTTGTACAATTTGTCTCAGAGCTCACCCATGCTTGAAGAGTGTTGTTAAGATCCTCAACTAAAAGATCAGATGCCGCATCAAGATAATCTAAACGGCGCTCTGCATTTACAGCTGATGTAAAGTCAGTTAATGGACGTTCACCTGCTACTAATGCACCGTTTGTGACTGTGTCATTTACAAATGAGTCATAGTCTTGATCTTGTCCCCAAAGTAAAAACTCAATCGCATGGTATCCCGTTGCAACATTTGCATCCCCACCGTTTTCATTTAACGCAGCTAGTACCTCTTTTGTAATATTTGTTACATCAACAGAGCTTGCTTCACTTCCACTTGGTGTAAACACTCCTGCCGTATCTATAATATTTCCGCTTGTTATATTCCCTTCAGCATCAGTTGTATAATCGATCATATTCTCATCTAAAGGCCATGCATTCATCTGTCCTTCAGGTGCACCGTATAAACTTAATACCCAACCGTCTTCTGCATCAACAGGACCGTTTGAGAGACGAAATATTTCTGTTGTTCCGTATGATTCACGAGCACTTAGCCATGCTTGTTTTGTGGCATTAAAATCAGCTTCTGATTTTGAAACTTTAAAATTATCGATCGCTGTTTGTAATGCGATCGCATCATTTAAAGCATCCGTATAGTTTGCAAGAGCAATATCTGCATATGTTGTAAGTACCTCTTTTTTCTCTACCGCACTGATAGCCGATGCAGATGTATCTGAAGTTGTAGAGCCTCCACCACCACATCCAACAAAAGATAAAGCACTAACAAGAGCTAAACTTCCTACAATTTTTTTCTCCAATTTCATCTTATTTCCTTGATATTGATATTGATTATCGAAATAGTACCAAAACTAAACTTGCGCAATCTTTATATTGATAATCGTTATTAATATAAAGTTAAGTATTGATGAAAAATTTTATATATGTTTGGATAAAAGAGTAAAGTTAACTTGATGAAAATGATTGTATTTGGATTATAATTAATGTAGAATTTTTAGATCTTGTTACTCTGACTATGCACTATTATTGTTCAATGATCGTTGCATATTCTTCAAAGTTTTTACTTATGATGAGCTTTTTATCTGTTGTAATTAAGATATACCCTAAAGGTTTTTCATCTAAAAACTGTTTTGCAAGGGTATAAGGCATAACTGATACTGCCGTTGCATAAGCATCAAGATCACTACTGCTAAGCTCAGAGATCAACGTAATAGAGGCAAAAGTTTTTTCACTTTGACGAAGATATGGACTTATTAGATGGTTGTTTTTTTGTGAAGCAACATAGCGGCGATAGTTTCCACTTGTAGTAATCCCGCTAACAGATTTTTTGGTTTCTATATCAAAAAGTTTTCCTTCGCTAAAAGGATCCTGTACACCAACTTTACAAATCCCTATACAGCGAATATCTCCGCTTGCAGCCACTATCGCTTTTTTCACACCTTTTTTTATAAAAAACTCCGTTACTTTTTGAACACCGAACCCTTTTCCCATACCACCTAAATCGACCTTTATCCCTTTACTTATCTGTGCAGTTTCCTGATTATATTTTAAACCTGAAAATCCCACTTTTGCAGCTTGTAATAATAGAGGATGTGGGATAAACTCTTTGTTTTCCCCAAAGCGGTAAAGATCCTTTGTGATCGAACCTATAGTGATATCAAAATAACCGTATGTTGTTTCATAGTAATCTTGTGAAAGCTTTAATGCCTCATAAGTTAAGGGGTGAATTTGTACAAAGTGCCAATAATTGAGTTTATAGATGTCACCTTCAGCTTTATAAGAGGAGAGTGCATAATCAACTTCACGGATAATGGCAAAACCATCATCGATCAACTCTTGGTGATCATCTACAGTGATACTTACAAGTGTACCCATATGGACCTGCGTACGGGTTTGTGCAGATAAAGCGATACACAAGAGAAGAAAAATCAGACCAATTCGTTTCAATTTTAAAGTTTCACCACTTTATTGCGTGTCTCTTTTGCTTTATACAGAGCTTTATCAGCCCTTTTAAAACAACTTCTCTCTTTATCATCATCAGTGATCTCTGCAACCCCTAAACTGATGGTGATTTTCGGTAGATACGGATCTTCAAAGTTCTCAACAAGAAGGCGCAACTCTTCAGCTTTACGATATGCTGCATCGATATCTGCTTTTGGAAGAAGAATAATAAACTCCTCCCCACCCCATCTTGCAAATATATCACTGCTTCTAATATGTTTATTTATAAGCTTTGTAAATTCTATTAAGACTTTATCGCCCATATCGTGGCCATATTTATCGTTAACCTGTTTAAAGTGATCAATATCCAGCATAATGAGAGAAAGCTTATCTCCGTTACGCTGCTTATCGCTGTAAGCCTGTGTAAGCATTGTATTAAATATCTGTCTATTATAGATATCTGTCAAGGGATCTTTATATGCAAGTTTTTCCAGAATCTTTCTTTCACTCTCGAGTGAAGTGATATCCGTAAAGATAACAACATACATTTTTTCATACTCTTCAAGTTTACCTACGGAAACCTCAAAAGCTTTTCCCTCCCCTTGACTGCTAACCATAGATACTTTTACACCATTTTTTTTCTTGTAGATATAATCTACCCACAGTTCACCCTCTTTAAGATCTTTGAGTGAAAAAAAGTCCTCGTATTCTATAAAAAGATGGCAGACACATTTACAAAGTGTTTGAAGCTCCTCTAGCGATTCAAGCCCTAAAAACTCCAAAAAACTCTTGTTTGAAAGTAGAATTTTTTCACCGTTAGTAACTATTAGAGGATTTGGAATAATATCAATAGTGGTTAGAAAAGTAGAATTGTTTATCATGATAATATTGTCGCATTATTTAACTTAAAATCTATATCTTATACTGTTCATCATTTTAAATAATTTCTTTACTTGTATGGGTATTGAATTATTGTTACGAGGATGAAAAATTTGAAACTAAAAAAAGAGAGAGGGAAAAAGTACTAAACCCGAAGAGTGGGTTTAGTATTTGATTATGCTAGTGCAGCTTTTGAAGCTTCTACTACTTTAGTGAAAGCAGCAGCATCATTCATAGCCATATCAGCAAGAATTTTACGGTCAAGCTCGATGCCAGATTTGTGTAGTCCGTTCATGAAAGTTGAGTAGTTCATACCGTTTAAACGACATGCAGCATTGATACGGATGATCCATAATTTACGGAATTCACGTTTCTTTTGCTTACGGTCACGGAACGCATACATCATTGAACGTTCTAATTGTTCCTTAGCTTTTCTAAAGTGTTTACGACGACCACTATAGAAACCTTTTGCTAATTTTAATATTTTTTTGTGTCTTCTTCTACGAACAACACCAGTTTTTACTCTTGGCATATTATTTCCTTATATTTCTTTACCCAGCTGCTTATGAACAGTCAAGGTGCCACTACTTTGGTGGACTTGCCCAACTCTGCGTTGGAGATATGTTAAATCAACTAAAAATTAGTTAATCATAGCCTTAATGTTTTTTTCGTCAACTTTAGCAACTACTTTAGGAGTATTTTGCTCACGACGAGTTTGTGCATCTTGTTTTGTTAAGATGTGGCTTCTAAACGCAGTACCACGTTTAACTGTACCATTTTTCTTAACTTTAAAGCGCTTAACAGCACCTTTTACCGATTTCATTTTTGGCATCGATGGCTCCTTTGTAAAATTTCCGCGATATTTCGGAACGCGAATTATACCAGATTTTTTCTAAATTTTTGTTATACTTTGTATATGAATTCAATTAACCATATAAAAAACGCGCTCAAAGAGCTCGATGAAGAAGTAGAGAAAATACTGCTGGATTGGGATATACCCCTTAATGAAAAAGACAATCTCATGCTGCCTATTTTACAACAAAAAAAAGTTTTAACGCAGACATTGGAAGACTTGGAATATCTACGCGACAATCCGCCTACACCAAATCAACCGTGTGGAATTTCAAAATATAGAGAAGAGTAGTAATTACCTACTCATATCTCTCATCAACCATCTTATCAAGTGAGTCAAATAGTTTATTACTTGCTTCTTCCATCTGAGCAAAGTTTTCTATCACTTTATCTTTATTTTTCATCACTGAATGATTTTTTACATACTCGACATTTTTAAGAATATGCTTATGGATGCTAATATGCGGTTCTTCAAGTTTTGCATATGAATTTGTATTTGAATAATCCTCTTTACCACGTCCATAGTACCACTTAGAGAAACTACAGCTATCATGCTTACTTTCAATAATATCATTCATTTTTTCATTTATCACTGATGAATATGCGGCATTTTTATAGACTATATGATTGATCTTAATCGTTGTCACACGGTTGGAGCTTTTAATGAAAGCGGATATTTTTGCATTGCTGTCAGCATTTTTATTTACATCTTCGATTGTCGTTTTAAGCTCTTGTATCCCCCCGTTTGATTCAACTGCAATACTCTCTATCTCTTTTGAGATCTCATGAATTTCGTCTGCTTCTTGCTGCAGTGACTTTGTCGTAACAGAGATCTCTGAAGTTGCACGCTGTGTACGCTCTGCAAGTTTTCTTACCTCGTCGGCAACTACCGCAAATCCACGTCCATGCTCACCTGCACGGGCAGCTTCGATTGCGGCGTTGAGTGCAAGCAAGTTTGTCTGGTCGGCAATATCTTTGATCAGGTCTAAAACGGAAGTGATATCATTTGTTTGCGTTGAAAGAGTTTCAATCGCTTCAGTACTGCTAATGATGAGATTTGTCAGATGTTCAATCTTCACACTCAGCTCATCAATTAACTTCAAACTCCCTTTGGCTTCATCAGCCATCACTTGAGAAGAATCTGAAACTTTTCGGATATTTTTCAAACTCGTATCCATGGCAACCTGAATCTTTTGCAAACTTTCCTGCATCCCGCCTCCAAGTTCACTAAAGCGGCTTCCAAGTTCCCCTTTTACCTTTGCATTGTGACCGAGGATTACCCCGTCAACCCCTTGAGCAACCAGATGAGCGTTTTGTTTGAAAGCACCTTTAAGACCGTGCGGATCTACATTTCGATGTTCTAAACCATCATTAGCAGCATCTATCGAAGTCTTTGTCTCCCTCATAAATGCTTCTGTTTGATCAAGCATATTATTAATAGACCATGCAGCTTCTCCAAGAGGATCTGATTTGTCAATACCCGTTATCCTACTGTCCAACCTACCGTTTGCCGCATCTTTAACGACACTGAGCAGTTTTTCAAATAGTTTTTTATCTACTTTGATAGTATTGTGATCTGAACCAAACATTAGAGACTCCCGTTTTGAATAGAATTAATAAACTCATCGTATGAAACACCGCGTTCATCTAAAAAATTTGTCAAGTAAGCAGATGAAGCTTCTATTCCGCCTCTTTGCTCCTCTTGCAAAAGAGTTTTGTAAAGCTCAATTACAATACCGAGGTTTTTCACATTCGGCTTTCTACGTACCGAGTAGTATCCGATAATATTATTGTTTTCATCTACCGATGCAGTCACATTTGCATATACCCAGTAGTAGCTTCCATCGGCTGAAAGGTTTTTTACATATGCAAAAATCTCTTTTTTATTCTGCACGCGTTCCCACAATAGCTTAAAGATTAAACGCGGCATATCGGGGTGTCTGATAATGTTATGGGGTTGTCCAAGCAGCTCGGCTTCACTAAGTTTTGACAACTGTAAAAATATCTCATTACAGTAGGTGATCTGTCCTTTTAGATCAGTTTTAGAGACAATAAAATCATCTTCGTCCATCACAAGTTCATGATTTGTAGGAACTACATTTTTCATACATTAAACCCTTATTTTCTCAAAGTTTATTCATTATATTGTAATGTTAGAAATAATAAGAGCATTTTCATAAAGATAATGTTTTATTGTTTTAGATTGTTACTTTTGGTATAAGAAAAACAGATAGCACTATATGGTATTTCTAAAGCTGGATTTACTCTGTTTCAAGTTTTGTTGATTTTATTACGTAGATTGTATTTTGGAAGTTTTTAATGAAGGTGCCCCTCCCCAGATCCCTGCGGCACATGAGAAAGCAAGGTGTGCTGCTGTGTTCCCACCCTGACACATTATCTCGCAAACCCATTGCACAGGTCTAAAGAAGAGCGGTGGAATTATAACAAAAAAAGCTTAAACAAAAAAAATTTTTGTATAATAAACTATGATTTACATAGTAACAGCGCTTAAAAGTGAAGCTCAAGCTTTTGTCGATAAATACAAGCTCAAAAAAACAACACTCAAAAACTATACCCTCTTTTTTAACGAGCATATGAAAGTAGTTGTGAGTAATATTGGTGTCGAAAATGCCCGGTTTGCTACACAGACACTTATCAACTATTATGACATTACGGATGAAGATATCTATATAAACATAGGTGTGTGCGGGGCAAGTAAAAAGCATTCCATAGGAAAACTGCTGAAAATCGGCACTATTATCCACCAAGAGCTCACCTACAGTTTTAATGAGGGCGTTACACTCACCTGTGTCGAGCAAGAGATACACGGAGGGGATTTTGAAGCGGTAGATATGGAGAGTTACGGTTTTTACGATGCCGTAGTTCACAATCCCGCGATTAAAAATTTTGCAATCTACAAAGTGGTAAGTGACCATTACGAACCCCACACACTTAATAAAGATATGGTAAAATCTTTACTCTTTAAACAACTAGATAATTTGGAGCTTTTTTGAAACTACTACTCACTTTTTTCCTCTTTTTCTTTTCATTAGATGCAGAGATTAACGATACACAATTAAAACAACTTATTGCAAGGATGGTTATCGTCGGCTTTGAAGGGGACAGACTCGAGCAAAATGCCACAATTATTCAAGATCTAAAAAACTATCCGCTTGGCGGAGTCATCCTTTTTGACAAGAACCTCAAAGAGCCAAGTAAAACAAAAAATATTATCGATCCAAAACAACTCCAAGAACTCACAAAAACACTCCAAGAAAATGCCACTCAACCCCTTTTTATCTCCATAGATCAAGAGGGTGGAAAAGTTGCACGCCTAAAGCCTGAAGAGGGTTTTTACAAGGCACCCTCAGCGAAAGAGATTGCAACGCTCTCTTTAGCCGAGAGCCGAATCTTTTATAAAAAACAAGCACAGATGCTGCAAGAAAACGGTCTTAACCTCAACTTTGCACCCGTAGTTGACCTTGCACTCAATCCTGAAAACAAAGTGATAGCAGGCTTAGAGCGCTCATATGGAAAAACTCCAAGAGATGTTGTAAGCTACGCTTCTATTATGATAGAGGAGCAAAACAGAGCTGGAGTGTTAAGCGTTTTAAAACATTTTCCTGGGCATGGTTCATCTTTAGGTGATTCCCATAAAGGGTTTGTTGACATCAGCGATACCTGGAGTGAGATTGAACTTGACCCCTATAAACAGCTCATCGATCAAAATAAAATTGATCTGATTATGACAGCTCACGTATTTAACAAACATCTCGATCCCAATTACCCTGCAACACTTTCATACAATGTCAATACAAAACTTTTACGTGAACAACTCAGTTTTCGCGGTGTAATTGTAAGTGATGATCTGCAGATGAAAGCTATCTCTGAGCACTACTCTTTAAAAGAGGCGCTAACACTTGCGATAAACTCGGGTGTCGATATGGTTCTCTTTGGAAACCAGTTAGGATCAAATACTCCTGAGGAGATAATTGAGACTATCTTTACAGAGGTAAAAGAGCAACATATCCCTCTTAAGCGTATTGTTGAAGCCAACAACAGAATCGAAGCACTCCATACAAAACAAAAAATTGTGCAAAGACCCATAGTTTTTACATCCCACCGCATTGAGCTGACAAAACAGTATATTAAACAACACTACGATAAAGATGTAGAGAACATAAAAATAACTCCAAAGATGATAGTTCTGCACTGGACAGCCGTAATGAATCTTGAGGACTCCTATAAACGTCTTTACCCAGAAGAGTTACTCACGGATAGAAAAGATATTGCCAACGCTTCACTTTTAAATGTCTCGTCCCACTTTTTAATTGATCGAGACGGAACTATCTACCAACTTATGCCCGATGATTATATGGCAAGACACGTAATCGGTCTTAATTACACAACAATCGGGGTTGAAAATGTCGGCGGTGAAGCAAACAAAAAAGAGGACTTAACCCCTGCACAACTCCAGGCAAACATTGAGCTGGTACGTTATCTTAAAACAAAATATCCGAGTATCAACTACCTTATCGGTCATCACGAATATAGAGAGTTTGAAGATACGCCCCTGTGGCTAGAGCGTGACAAAGGATACAGAACTAAAAAAGCAGATCCGGGCGATAAATTTATGAATGACGTGCGCTCAAACGTAACAGATTTAGGACTGAAAGAGCGTTATGAATAGTGCTTTTTCTTCACTTGACTGGGCTATATTTGCAACCTATCTTGTTATCTTGGCATTAAGTTCGTATTTCTTCTCAAAAGTAAAGATAACCTCAACAAAAGAGTACTTCACCTCAGCCAATTCAATTCCGGCACTTGCTGCTGCAATCTCTATCGTCGCCACTACACAATCAGCCGCAACCTTTTTAGGTGTCCCCGAGTTTGCCTACAAACATAACTTTACCCTTATAGGGTTTTATATCTCCTCACTTTTGGCGGTGTTGTTTGTAGCGTATGTTTTTGTCCCGAAATTTTATGCGATCAAGGCACTCACCGTTTATGAACTTTTGGAAAAACGCTACGGAGAGAACTCAAAACGACAAGCGGGAGTTATGTTTTTAGTCGGACGGGTACTCGCCAGCGGTGCACGCCTCTACATCGCCGCCCTTGCGGTAAGTATGATCCTCTTTTTGGATATCTCCTTTTTACATATGGTTTTTGCTATCTCGCTACTGCTTATTGGAGCACTTATCTACACCTATTTCGGCGGGGTAAAATCGGTCATCTACAGCGACATTATCCAGACTATTGTTTACGTTAGTGCCGGCGCTGTAGTTTTTTACTACCTCTACACCTCACTGCATGTCGAGAATATCTATGAAACGCTGAACTCTCTTGGCAAACTGCAACTCCTTGAGACCTCTATAGATGGGAAATTTAGCATCTACGGTCTTCTTGGAGGATGGCTGCTTTTAAATATTGCAGCATTTGGACTTGATCAAGATATGAGTCAAAGGGTACTCTCGTGTAAAGACACAAAAGAGGCACAGCGCTCACTCATACTCTCCATCCTTTTTACCATCCCAATCGTCCTTTTATTTTTGGGTATAGGTGCCCTTTTATATCTTCACTACCAAAACAATGAGATAGTGCAAAGTTTCGGCGATGAAAAGATCACAATCTTTATGTACTACATCTTAAATGAGATGCCCGAAGGTCTGCGAGGCTTTGTAACGGTTGGTGCAATTGCGGCTGCACTCTCATCGACAAACTCGGTTTTAGGGGCTATGAGTTCGGTGGCCATTGAAGATATATATAAACCCTACAAACTAAAAAAAGAGCCCTCTACAAATGAGAGACACTTTTTAAAAGCTTCAAGAACGGGAGTATTACTCTTTGCACTTGCACTCTTTTCAATGGCAGTTATCAGCTACTTTTGGCAGCGCTATCTCGAAGTTTCACTTATTGCTTTTGCATTAGGGGTAATGGCGTTTGCTTATACTGGACTTTTAGGGGTCTATTTTTCTGCTATATTTACAAATAGGGGGAGTGCAAAGCTTGTCCCTTTTGCACTTTTTGGCGGTTTTTTAACGGTACTGCTTCTGCAAACTTCAGCGTTGGGGTTTTCCATAGGATATGACTGGCAAATTGCAGCTGGAACACTTATCGCTTTTCTCATAATGATGACAGGAGCTGAAAATGGCTAAATATATAGGGGTAATGAGTGGTACAAGTCTGGATGGGATCGATATAGTACTGTGTGAAATTGATAATTCATGCTGTACACTGCTTCATGCAAATGAATACCCTTACCACAGTGCACTCAAACAAGAGGTACTCCAAATGATAGAGGAGCACACTACACTCAAAAAGATTGGTGAACTCGATGTAAAACTGGGAGATATGTTTGCCTCAAATATCAATGCTTTCATCACGCAATACCAAATAGATACGAATGAGGTGACGGCGATTGGTCTACACGGACAAACGCTTTGGCATGAACCAAACTCTAAACACCCTTTTTCGATGCAATTAGGTTCTGCTAGCGTTGTAGCAGCCAAAACAAACATAGATGTCGTAAACGACTTCCGCTCAAAAGATGTTGCTAACGGTGGACAAGGTGCTCCGTTTGCTCCCGCTTTTCATCAATTTGTTTTTGACAGACTCTATAAAAATATAGCCGTTGTAAATATCGGAGGGATGGCAAACATCACCCTCTTAGGGGATCGTTATCTCGGCTGGGATTCAGGATGCGGCAATGTACTTCTTGATCACTGGATCTTCACAACTCAAGGGAAAAACTACGATCAAAACGGCTCTTTTGCAAAAAGCGGCAGTGTAAATGCAGAACTTTTAGCAAAGATGTTAAACGATCCCTATTTTGCAAAAAAAGCACCAAAAAGCACGGGCAGGGAATATTTCAACCCTACATGGCTAAAAAAACAACGACAAGATTTTCAAGAGCTCAGCGATGCCGATATCCAAGCTACTCTTACAGAACTCACCGCACAAACAATTGTACAAGATCTAAAAGATGTCGAAGAGATTATCATTTGCGGCGGTGGTGCAAAAAACAGCTACCTTTGCGAGCGCATTGCACAACTAAGCCGCATACCTGTTAAAACTACCAATGAATATGGAATCGACAGTGATTTTTTAGAAGCGATGATTTTTGCCTGGCTCGCTTATAAGAGAATAAATAAAGAAACGGTACAATTAAAAGAGATAACAGGAGCGAAAAAAGACTCCATTTTAGGTGCTTTAACATGCAGATAGAACAATTTTTACAAACTACTCCATATAAAGATTTTAAACTCGAAGTAGCCTCGGCTGATGCGAGTTTTCGAAGCTATTACCGTTTAAGTAAGGATGATGAGAGTTATATCTTGATGGATGCTTCGCTTGAGAAAGAATCGCTGCACCCTTTTTTACTGGTAACGAAAAAACTTTCAGATGTAGATGTCAAAGCCCCGAAAATTTTTCACCAAAATTTGGAACATGGATACTTGGTACTTGAAGATTTTGGAGATACCAATCTTTTAGATCTTCTAAATGAAGAAAACTTTGAAACACTCTATAAAAAAGCACTCGATGAGATCATAAAGATGCAAAATGCAGATACTCAAAAGCTCCCACTTTACGATAAAGAGTTTTTACATTTTGAGATGGATCTGATGCAGGAGTGGTACTTAGAGAGAAAACTCGCCCTGACACTTACAGAAGTTGAAAAAAAGATGCTAAAACAAACCCTTGAGAGTATCTCTGAAGTGGTACTTTTACAACCGCAAAACTGTTTTGTACATCGTGACTTTCACTCACGTAACATAATGGTAAAACCTGATGGTTCTCTTGGTATTATCGACTACCAAGACGGGATGAGCGGTGCTATCACTTACGATCTCGTTTCACTTTTAAAAGATTGCTATATCTCTTTTGAGCGTGGGAAGATTGAAGAGTTAGTACTCTATTTCCGCAATCGACTCGGGTTGGATATTGATGATGAAGTGTTTTTGAAATGGTTTGATTTTATGGGCTTGCAGCGCCATATCAAAGTGCTTGGAATATTTTCACGCCTACATCTTCGTGACAACAAAGACGGCTATTTAAAAGATATCCCGCTTACCCTCTCTTATGTGATCGACACCGCTTCAAGATATGACGAGACCAAAGAGTTAGCTGCATTTTTAAAAGGTTTTGCGTGAAAGCGATGATACTTGCAGCCGGACGCGGAGAAAGAATGCGTCCACTCACAGATACTACTCCTAAACCCTTACTAAAAGTGGGGGACAAGGAACTCATTGTCTGGCATATAGAAAAGTTGGCAAAAAACGGTTTTAAAGAGATCGTGATCAATATCGCCCATCTCGGGCAGCAAATACCAGAAGCTTTAGGTAACGGAGAGCGTTGGGGAGTCAAACTCTACTACTCTGACGAGCAAACAAGCGGTGCACTTGAAACTGCAGGGGGGATCAAAAAAGCGCTCTCTTTTTTAGGAGATAAGCCTTTTTTGGTGGTAAACGGCGACGTGTTTTGCGACTATGAGTTTGATCCTGCGTTTGCTCTGCAAGATAAACTTGCCCATCTTGTTTTAGTACCAAATCCACCGCACAATGAAAAAGGTGATTTTGGCTTAGAGAACTCTTTAGTCTTAAACCACTCAAGTGAGTTGTGGACATTTTCAGGTATAGCTTACTATAATCCTGTGATATTTAATAACGTTAAACTAGAAAAATCACCACTTGCACCGCTGCTGCGTCAACTTATAGACAAAGGTGAGGTAAGCGGAGAGGTTTTTGAGGGACTATTTAAAGATATCGGGACACCCCAAAGATTGAAAGAGATAAATGAAATACTTACTACTCCTTAGCATTTTTGCGACAACAACGCTTTTTGCAAAGCACTATACAAACTGTACGTTTCAAAACGAACACCATAGTGATATTTGTAAACAAGTTGTAAAACACGGGGTAAGTTACGACTATGCAAACAGATTTCTACTCTCCTACTTTAAAACACAAAAGTTTGATGAGATTAGCTGGAAATATCTCAAGCCAAAGTACATAAAGTACCATAAACAAAATGAGAAAAAAGCAAACAACGTCCTTATATCTTATGTTCCAAAAATGGTTGAAAATCTTAAAAAACATCAAGAAGCTTATCACTATGCAGAGGCAAAGTACGGGGTAAACAAAGAGATAATTGCCGCTATTTTACTCAAAGAGACAAAGCTGGGTAAAATCCAACCCACTCACGATGCCTTCATTGTTTTTAATACCATAGTTACACGTCTGCCAAACCCAAAAACTCCCCGTGAAAAATGGCTGCTGAAAATGGGAAAAACAAATATGGCAAAGATTATAGAGTATTGCTATAAGGATGGCATACAACCTGAGAAGTGTAACCTGCCAAGCTCTTATGCAGGGGCTGTGGGAATCCCTCAGTTTATGCCAAACAGTTTTATCTATGCCCAGTCATATAAAAACGGTATCCCCGATCTAACGGATATGGATGATGCTATTGTTTCAGTTGCAAAATTTTTGCATAAAAAAGCGGGATTTGATACTCTTATCGACTGGAACAAGATGAAAGATGTTCCAACGATCGAGCAAGAGTGGTATCAGTATGAGTTTGATTATAAGAACACTTCGTTTGTATATGAGAAAAACACTAAAACAGGTGAACCTTACAAATGTTTTACGAAGAATAAACCGAAGCTTGAATACCTCAAAGGGTACATGAAAAAAGTTATGCGCTATAACAACTCATCAAACTATGCAATCGGTGTGATCCGACTTGCACACGATGCGGCTCTACTTCTCAGAAAGTAAAACGAGTTCTAAAGTACCGCTAATATAGTTTGCAAAGAATGTAAGTACTTCCAAATCGTTTTCATCAAAATCGAAACGACTTTTATTTAGCAGCTGCATGATTCCCATAATCTCTCTTTTTGAATTAAAAATAGGGATAGTGATCATGTTTTTCGTAGTATAACCGCTCTTTTTATCGATATTCGGTAAAAATCTAGGGTCTTCATAAGGATTATTGACGAGTTGTGCCTCTTGCTGCGCATAAGTATCACCCACTATCCCCGAGGTTAAAGAGAGTACTATACGCCCGCCGATACCGTCACTGAGTTTTGTCCATAAAATATTTTCTTTTTCATCCACGATAAAGATAGAACAACGATCAGCATTTACTATCTCTTTTGCCTCTTTGGCGATAAGTTCTAAACTGTCATCGATATTTTCTACTTTGACTAACTCTTTTCCAAACTCCGCTATTTCATTAAACTTATTCATCAACTTCCTCATCTTTGTATGTATTTAATAACTCGATAAAACCACTGACATAGTGTGCAAAAAAGATCATAAAACGAACATCCTCATTGTCAAAATCATCCGCTTTGTTTAACAGCTCCAAAACACCGATAATATCTCTTTGTGAGTTAAAAATGGGTGCTGTAACAATATTGTTTGTTTTATATCCTGTTTGTTCATCTATCTCTGTTAAAAATTCCGGATGAGCATAAGCATCGTTTGTAATGACAGGTTTTTTAACCTTGATCGTGTAGCCTACTATCCCTTTGTTTGAGGGGATAATGATTTTCTCGATTCCATCGGCAAGTGTTGTCCATAACTCGTTTTTTGCGGCATTGTAGATAAAAATAGAGCATCTTTCAGCTCCTACTACCTCTTTTACATATTTTGCAATATGGGGAATCCCTTGCTCTAACGATTTTTTATCTAACAGCTCTTTTGCAAACTCAGCCAATTTTTGTGATCTATTTACATACTTCATCGCAAAAGCCTCTCTTTCTTTGTAATGGAAATATTATAGTGTAAAATTACAATAAAAAAAAGGAATAATTATGGAAAAAATAACAATTTGGCACAACCCTCGATGCTCTAAGTCTCGTCAGGCACTTTCACTTGTAGAGGAAAACGGATGTGAAAAAGAGATTGTAAAATATTTAGAAGAGACACCGACAAAAGATGAGATCAAAAATGTACTCTCTATGCTTGGGGTCTCAGCAAGAGAGATGATGCGTACAAAAGAGGATATCTACAAAGAATTAGATCTAAAAAATGAAAATGATGAAGAGAAACTGATCGATGCCATGGTTGCAAATCCAAAGCTAATTGAGCGCCCGATTGTGATAAAAAATGGCAAAGCCGTAATCGCAAGACCGCCAGAAAAAGCACTTGAACTTCTTTCATAATTCCGTTGTTTTGATTTACCGATAATTATGCTACACTTTTCTAGAATTAAGTTTCTAACATTTATTTCTAGGAGAGTTGCATGGATAAAATCTACAATTTAGCGATAGTGGGAGCGGGACCTGCTGGGATCGCCACTGCCGTTGAAAGTTACCTACAAGGGGTTCGTGATATCGTTTTACTTGAGAAAGATATCAACCACAACTCTACCATTAGAAAATACTACAAAGATAACAAACGTGTCGATGTTGAATGGAAAGGACAGAAAGTTGAACTTGACGGAAACATCTACTTTATCGACGGTACAAAAGAATCTACTTTAGACTTCTTTGATGAGATCCTAGATAACCATTCAGTTGAACTTCAAACTCAGGTAGAGGTACAGTCTATCAAAAAAGAGGATGAGTACTTTGAAGTGTTTATGGCCGGAAGCAGCATCAAAGCAAAGTATGTAGTAGTAACTATCGGGCGTATGGGAAAACCAAACAAGCCCTCTTACAAGATCCCTCCTAGTATTAGAAAAAAAGTCAACTATACGACAGACGAGTGTAGTGAAAATGAAAAGGTCTTAGTTGTCGGCGGTGGAGACAGTGCCGTTGAGTATGCAGTTGATCTAAGTGCTAAAAACGACGTTACGATCTGCTATAGACGTGAAACTTTCAGACGTGCGAACCCTACAAACCAAAGAGATATCTCAAATGCAATCATGCACAAAGAGGTAAATCCGCTTTTAGGCATTGACATTGACGGGCTTGAAGATGAGGACGGGAAAGTAAAAGTAATTTTCAATGATGATACAACAGAGGTATTTGACAGGGTGATTTATGCTATCGGCGGCACGACACCGAGTGCATTTCTCTCTAGTTCAGGGATCAAAGAGGAAGATGGAAAGCCTGTCCACAACGATTACTACGAGACAAATATAGAGGGTCTTTTTGTTGCGGGTGACATCACTCAAGAGAGCGGCGGAAGTATCGCTTTAGGGCTTAATCACGGCTATGCGATCGCTTGCCACATACAAAACAGAGAGTGCTAAGTATAGCTACTCCTCTACTGCTAACCTCTCTATACTCACTCCGTTATCTCTTATAAATTTAGAGATAACTTCTGAGTGCGTATGCTCATAAGGTTTTAAATAAACTATACGTTTTATTCCCGAAGCTATAAGGTTTTTACTACATTCGCTACACGGTTCAAGCGTTACATAGATAGTAGCACCCTCAATAGAGATCCCTTTTCGAGCTGCCCAGATGATTGCATTCATCTCAGCATGGATCTCGTAAGTTTTACTCCATTCATGATGATCGGAAGTATATTCATTTTCCCAGTGTTCACAACAGTTGATATATCCGGCAGGTGTACCGTTATAACCCGTACTTAAAATCCTGCCGTCTTTTACAATCACTGCTCCTACCTGTTTTGAAACACACTTTGAAGCATTTGCTATCTCTACTGCAATATTTATAAAACTTTGATCGCTTATCATTACTCAGGCATCCTGATGATGTTAATATCTGCATTGTCACGTAGTCTTGCGAAATAGTCGTTTAATACAACTTCCCTTTTATCTGCCATTATCGCATTAACGATCTGATTTTTTACACTATCGATTCCACTCTCTTTTGCAGATGCTACCGACTTGATATAAAAACTCATATAGCCCCCTTTACCGTTTGGAACAACAGGTGTAAAAGTGTGTAGAGGAGTTCTGCTTAAAAGCGAAGATAATTCAGGTGAGATTCTCTCAAACGGCAGCACTTGTTCGTTTGTTGCTATCTCAGGTGAGTAGAACATTGGGTTATCAACTTTTTCTTGTAATAACTCTTTGCTTTTTGCATCATAGATCACAACCGTAAAAGATGCAGGATGGGAAAAACTCTCTTTATGCAGTTCATAATACTCTTTGATCTCTTCATCACTCGGTTCATCTATTGAAGCATAAGCAATAGCACTATAGAGTTTTTGCGATAAAAGTTTCTCTTTTACCTTCTCTTTTAGCTCAGTAGAGCTAAGCCCGTTAGACTCTCTTACAGCGTTATAAAAGTCGCTGATGCTCATGTTGTTTCTTGAAGCCATCTGCTTAATGTCATCATACACTTCTGAAGAGGATACTACGATTTTTCTCTCCTCGATTTCAGCTGCTTCAAGTTTTTGACGAATTAAAACATCCGTCGCTTTTTTTACATCAATATGAGAAGTTTGCATCTCTTTTTTAATATCTTCTAAAGTGATAGCCTCATTTTTCACAACTACTGCTACACCGTCATATACTTTCGCTTCTAAAAAACTTGTAAATAATAAAACAAATAATATTTTTCTCATACTTTTCCATATATTTAAAATTGAGAGTTATTTTACCCATTTTTAACCAACAATACCCTAAAATTCCACACTATTAAAATAAAAGGGTTTATAAATGGTTGTTACTCGTTTTGCTCCAAGTCCTACTGGATACCTGCACATTGGCGGTCTGAGAACTGCACTATTTTCTTACTTATGGGCAAGAAAAAACGGTGGAAAATTCGTTTTACGTATAGAAGATACAGATAAAGCTAGAAACTCTGAAGAGGCAACAGAAGCTATACTTAAAGCATTTAACTGGTTAGGGCTTGTTGCTGACGGAGAAGTAACATACCAAAGTAAACGTGATGATATCTATGCAAAATATATCGAGCAGTTACTTGAAGAGGGAAAAGCCTACAAGTGTTATATGACAAAAGAGGAGCTTGAAGAGCTTCGTGAAACACAAATGGCAAACAAAGAGCGTGCGAAGTATGACGGTAGATATCGTGACTTTGAGGGGACTCCTCCAGAGGGTATTGAACCTGTTATCCGTATTAAAGCACCTATAACTGGTGAGATCATAGTACGTGACGGTGTAAAAGGGGATATTACTTTTAAAGCGGAAGATATCTTAGATGACTTTATTATCGCTAGATCTGATGGAAGCCCTACATATAACTTTGTTGTGGCTGTTGATGATGCTTTAATGGGGATCAATGAAGTTATCCGCGGAGATGATCACCTCTCAAATACACCAAAGCAGATCGTAGTGTATGAAGCACTTGGATTTGATATTCCTAAGTTTTATCATGTACCTATGATCCACAATTCAGAGGGGAAAAAACTCTCTAAACGTGACGGTGCGACTGACGTTATGGCTTATAAAGAGATGGGATACACTCCCCAAGCACTGCTAAACTTTTTAGTACGTCTTGGATGGAGTCACGGTGATCAGGAGATCTTCTCAATGGAAGAGATGATGGAGCTTTTTGATCCAAAAGATATCAATAAATCAGCTTCTATTTACAATACTGAAAAACTTGACTGGCTAAACTCACACTACATTAAAAATACACCAAATGACACTCTTGTAGAGCTGTTACACGACTATGAGCTTGTACTTACATCTCACGATAAAAAAGAGATCTTACTCGATGCACTTAAAGAGCGTGCAAAAACGATTAAAGAACTAAGTGATCTGTGTAAAGAGATTATTACAACTCCTACAAGCTATGATGAAAAAGCGATGAAAAAAGCGGTAAAAGCAGATACGGCTGATATTGTTGCAAACTTCAAAGCTAAACTTGAAGCAGCTGAGGGGATCCACATGCCGACAGAGTATCATCACCTCATCGAAGCGATAGTAAATGAGATGGAGATCGGTTTTGGTAAAATCGGACAACCGTTACGTATAGCTATGCTTGGTAAAATGGGCGGACCAGGTCTTGATGTGATTATGTCAGTGATTGGGAAAGAGGAAAGTTTAAAAAGAATCGAGAGCTTTTTAGGCTCTCTTTAAAAGATAAGAGAAAACTCTCTTATCTTCTATTTTAAGGATTATTTAATGAATTTTGCACTGATGTATTAGCATCTTTAACCATATCATCTTTCATATCAGTTAATGCAGTATTTAATCCAGCTACTAAACCAACACCTACAATTACTAATAGTAATGCAACTAAAACTCCACTCATCCCTTTTTGAGACTTTAAACGCTTGAATACTTTTTTCAAACCCGTTCCTTTTTTTGTGATTATATTATGATAATATTGTGATTATTCTATCACAAAAAATTATAATACGCAAATAGAATTTACTTAGCTTAATTATTATATTTTATTATAATTTATTCGTATATTTTTTTGAAATCCATAAAGGTTGTTCAAGTTTTTGGCACTCATTAAAACAGTCATTGTCAATTTTAAGCCACTCTACTTCATCAACCGTTTTAACTTCACTACTTTGAAACTTATGCCCTGATTTCCATACCGTTACCATCTTTGATGCCTCTAAAGAGGGTTCACCTCTCACATAGATACTTTCAATATTTACTTCATACAAAGATAGATTCTCTTGTGAGCTTTCTTTTGGCTCAACAACCTCAATAATATCCTCTTGCATTGGCTCATCTTCTACAATAACAGGTTCCTCTTCTATCGGCTCTTGCTGCGTTTGAACTGTAGCTATTATCTCAGGTTCATGATTTTCTATAATCACTAACGGTTCTTTTTTCTTGACAGGAGTGGCATTCATATCTAAAAGTGTATCGTGAAGTTTCAACCCATCATTTGTAAAGTCTCTGTAATATCGTCTGTCATCTATCTCTTCATTTGCATCAACTATCTCCGGAACTAAAAAGAAAAGCAAATCATTCCCTTTTGTACCTTTAACCGTATGTGTAAAAAAGTCTCCGATTAAAGGGATATCACCGAGTAATGGTATCTTCTCCTCTTGATCAGTATCTTCACTATGTAAACGTCCACCGAGGGCGATAACCTGACCCGATCTAACTACTACATTTGTTTTGATGGTTTTACTGACAAAAGAGGGGACAGATATGCCTGCTCCAAGCTGAACATTATGGTCACTATTTGTATCAAAGGCACTGTCTTCAATATTAACATCTATATACATGAAGTTCTCTTTTTCCATAAACTTTGTTGTCAGTGTCAATGTTAAACCATACTCTTTTTCTGAAACTTGAATAGTTGGAGCATTTCCTGCATTTTGTGTCATACCCGTTGGAATATATACCTCTCCACCTACACGAAATGAAGCATTTTGTTCCTCTGTAGTGATAAGAACCGTATCATCTAAGATTTTTCCTACACCTTTTTTTTCCAAGAAATTAAGAGTCCCTGTTACCGACTTTCCTGTAGATAAAAGAGGGCCTCCTACTTCATCTAAAAGCCAACCGCTAAATGTCGCACCGTTAGCAGCTAGTGGATTTACAGCAACATTCGTATGCCCACTTGCAAATCCAAGTCCAGTTACTCCGCCGAGGTCTAGTGCCTTTTGATTATTGATCTCCACAAGATATAGCTTTGTTCTGATCATTTTATTTACTTTTTGTGTTTGTGTCAGGTCCATTGTTGTATTGAGATCCACACCTGCATTTTCAAGAAGTTTATATACTCTATTCTTATTATGGGGATCGCTAAATGTTCCTGTAATAACAGTAGAGCCGTCACCTACTTTATTTAACTGTAAACTCGGCTCTACAAAATTGATCATCTTTTGAATATAACCTAAATTTTTATTCACATATACGTGATAATTTTGCATACTGCCGTCTCTGTAAACTAACAATATAGATGTTGTTCCAGTTTTTTTACCGAATATTTTTAAATATTTATTTGTATCACCTGTTCCTTTAAGTAATGATACGTTGATCATATCTCTATTGCCCACAACAACTTTTTTAATACTCTTTTGAAGTGGGACAATATTGTACTCGTTATCAAATACTACAAGGTCATCTCCACTTAAATGTACTGTTAGTAAGAAAAATAGTAGCGTAATTATTTTTGTCATTCTTTCCCCTTATTGACATGTCACAACGACAGATAGATTTTGATCTTTATATGAATAAACATTCATCCGTGTTGATATAGTTTGATTTTTAAAATATGTTCCGTTATAGTCATATTGTGCTATAACTGCTATTTCACCAGAACGTGCTGCATCTTCGATACTGGTAAACTCTGCACCTGTTTGGTTTGGACAGAGCTGAGAAACTCTGTCAAGATAGTTTTGATAATCGACGGCATTACCACCGGAACCATTTGAAAAATCGCGTAAATCGTCACGTGTCATAGCAAATTCCGTAGTTAAATTTGCAACTAGTTTTAATTTCTGGTCTGCTTGCATCACAGCCCAATAATCAAATAAAATAGTGAATATAAAAGCCAGTGTAGGAAAAACAACAAGCAAAGTAGCCATAATCTGTGCGAAGCCCATACCGTTTCTAAATGATTTTCTATTGCTCATAGGAGATACTTACCTCTTGTGTACGCTTTACAGCTTTATGTGCTTTATACTGTACTTTTGCAACATAATCTGCCAACATCTTCTCTTTTTGTTTTAAAGTCTCTGCTGTTTGCTCTTTTGCGCATTTAACCATCCAGAGATGCCCGCTATTATTTTTGTTATATACTCTATTTTGATTAAGTGCAAGCGTTTCATAATAGAGATTTAAAAAGTTTTTAATCTTCTTTGGATCTACTTCTAAAACAATACCGTTTGCAACAACAGCTTTTCCTTCAATAGAAGAGATGATATATCCTTTAGCACGCTGCATATTATTTGCAAAAGATTTGATTTTTACGCCTAAAGCGATATAGTTTGCACTAAAACCAACCTCTCTTCCACTTTTATTACTTTTTACCGATACGATGTCTATAGTATCTCCTGCTAGAAGCGATGTATCGATGTTATGAAATACAGATAAAGGTAAAACGATCGTATCTGCATCTTTTAGCTCCGGTGTAATTTCTGCTGCTTTAAAAGTGTTATTCTCTACAACTTTTACAACTTTTTGTTCCTCTTTTGGTTGTGCCAAAGAGATTTTTTCTTTTCTTAAAGGCTCATTTGCGAAAATATCTACACGTGCATATCTGCCGATTATCTCACTTGCAGTGAGTGGCGTTGCTCCAAGGTACTCTTTTGGAAGCGTTCCTTTTTTGATCGAATGTGCATCTATGAGTTCCCCTCTTTTAATATCTTTTGCACTTAGAAACACCTCAACCATCTGTACCCTATTTGCTTGTTTTTCCAAGTCACCCTGCTTTGAGTACAGCAACAAAGCAAGTGATGTCGTAAAAAGTACTAAACCAATTAAGATCAGCACTACCATTCTCATCTGTTTATTTTTCATATTTCCCCTTTTATTAAAATCCCGGCATTAAAGCTTTGGCTGCCATCGGAAAAGCAACCATGGCAATCACCGCAGGTAGGATAAATATAAACATTACAAAAGTTATATTTATATTCATCGTAGCTGCCTTTTTCTCAATACCTAACATCTCTTCTTGTTTAATCTCAATAGCCTGATTTTCAAAAATAGTTTTTACACCTATCCCCGTCTCTTCCGAAAGCCTCATAAAACCTGCTATTGCTGCAATTGCTTCAGAACCTGTTCTTGTAGCAAGATTGTTACAGGCAACTTCATTGCCGTAAGTGATAAACTCATACTTAAAGATCTTCGACTCTTCTATAAGATCTTTTCCCAATACATCTTTTGCGTCATTTGTCACCTTGTCTATGGCATTGTTAAGTCCGCCGCCGCCCTCTAAAATAATAATCAGAAGGTCAATAAACACCGCCAAATCTTTTTCTATTCTTTTTATTCTCGCCTTACTCTGCTCGTCAAGATATAAAAACGGAGCAACGGTCATGATCCCTATACCGATAATTACAAATAAAATATTAAATATTTGACTCAGATGAAGTATAAAAACCAAAGAGATGATCGAAGCACCTGCCAATAATGATGCAAGGATGATCTCATTAAATTGTTTTTGTGTTAAACCTGCACGCTTGAGTTTGAGTTTAAACTCCTCTATCTTTTTATGTTCAGATTTTTGTATAAGGGAAATACCGTCATCAAAATTAAAAATATAATGAATCAGTTTATGATGTTTATATTTTATAAATAGCAGCCAAAAAATTCCGAAACTTATTGTCACAAAAGATAAAAAAAGTAATACCCAGCCAAATGTCGCTATCATTTATCTACCTTTGTAATGAGTTTATTTACAAGCATTCCTAAAAAGATCCACAACATAATCCCTAAAAGCTCAAATCTTCCATACTCCGATTCCATGAAATATTTGTGAATTTTTCCATCAAAGTTTCCGTTTAACATAAAGTATAAAAGGATCGCGATACCGACAACTACATACGATCCGAAACTCCCTTCCCTTGTTAAAACATCTACTTTATCCTGCATCTTTTTTCTATAACTTATCGTTTGTTCAACTTTTGCCAAAGTGTTTGAAAACTGCCCGCCGCTTTCGCGACCGATTTTAATGGCAAGTGCAAAGATACGCAGCTCTTTTGAATCAATATACTTATACATATTTTCAAATGCCTGCATCTCCCCTACCGTGTTTTTTTCTTTGAAAAAATCTCTAAATACCTCTTTTAAAAGTTTTGAACTAGAGACTGTTATAGATTTTGATAGTGCTTGTTCAAACCCTATCCCGTTTTTCATCATCTTTACAAGAACGGATATAGCAATTGCAAGTGAGCGGTTAAACTCTTTACGTCTTAATGTAATTAACATCTTTATAAACATATATGCCAACAATAAACCAAACGGTGTACCGATTATAAATCCTGACCAATGTTTTAAAAAAAGTGAAAATCCAAGGCCGATCAAAAAAACGAACATAACAATCAATGCAAAAAACAAAAATATGTGAATTTTAATCCCAGCATGGAGTAAAACAGCTTGTGTTCTGGCTATAAAAGACTGCTTATCAGCCTTTTCCTGTATTTTTTGCAATAAGTTTTCAATCTCACTCTCTTTTGCAAAAACTATGTTTTTTACATGTTTAAGATGGATTGCTCTTTCATATTGTGAATAAACAATATACAGTACCATCGTAGCACTGACACTCATGATAAGAAGATATACTATTTCTAAACTACTCATCACTGTAAGTTTGGCCATCTTTCTAAAATATTTTTACCGCTACCGAGTGATGCTTGTAGAATTTCAGACATATAGTTACTTTTCCATCCGCACATTCTGCTTGGATGAAAATCTTTCAGCTCTTTAATGATCATCTCTTTTGTTACAACAAAATCATTGTCAAAGATACGGTTTTCAAGTACTACTCCATGTTGCAGCATCTTGTTTACAGCTCTTGTTGAAGCAGAAACGACTTTAAAATTTCCCGAAGAATCCATCGGATTGTCGTTATTAAGCACGCGTGAAAATTCAAATACATCAAGCATTGACACAACACCGTTATCTTCAACCCTTTTTTCAGGTTCAGAAATTTTTACTATTCGTCTTCTTCCGTCGGGAAAACGAACAATCTGTACAATCAGATCAACTGCTGAGATGATTTGTGAGCGCACAAAGTTCATGTTTGCCGTAGGGCGTGCTTCAAGAAACATATTTTCTATTCTTACAATTGCTTCTTTCGTATCATCTGCATGGATCGTAGTCATTGAACCCGGATGTCCCGTATTCATTGCATTAAGCATGGTCACAATCTCCGGACCGCGACACTCCCCAACAACTATCCTTCTTGGACTTGAACGAAGTGCTGTACGTAAAAGTGTCTCTATTGTAACAGCACCGGCACCCTCTTCATTTTCAGGACGCGCTTCAAATGATCTAATCGCATGACAAGGCATCTGCGGTTTCATCTCTTTCGTATCTTCAATAGTTAAAAGCTGATCTTTCTCATCAATAAAACGGGTAATCGCATTTAAAAAAGTAGTCTTTCCGCTCGATGTACCTCCGGAAACGACAATATTTAGTTTCCCCTTGATCGCTTTGATCAAAAAATATGCCATTTTAAGATCAATCATATTCGTATCGATTAGACTTTCAAATAAAAGAGGTATCTCACGGAACTTTCTTACCGTCACATATGAACCTGGTTTACCGTCTTTATCAAGGTTTGCGGCAATTGGAGGGATCTGAATCTCTATACGTGAACCGTCATTGAGTTTTGCCGAAGCAATTGGAGAAGATTCATCAACTTTTCTGTTTGATTCATTCAACATTCTTGAGATAATTTTTCTCAAATCCTCTTCACTTCTAAAACGAAACGGTGTTGTAAGCGTTTGTCCTTCATAGATCACATCGATATAATCTTTTGTATTTACGATGATATCATTTAAGCCGCTTCCTGCAAGACGTATAATTGTTGTTAGCGGTCCGTAATATAAAAGATTATCGATCAAAAAGTCGGCAATCTCACTTTTAAGCGCTGTTTTTGGAATATTAAAATCACTAATATGCTTGAGAACCACCTCGCGCACCATCTTTTCAGTCAATTCAGCCTGAATATTTAACTTATCTATAAACTTGTCATATATTTGACATGCCAGTTCATAATAGTTTTCATCTCTATATAAAAGGGGGAAACAAAAAGTTGTACAATTCACATCATCACTTGCAACTGTTTCAACACTGTTTTTTGTTGATTCCACTTCACTCTCTAAAGTATTGGCAAACCCTTTAATTTTCTCCTTTAAAGCCACTTTTTAACCTTTGCAAAAAATGACGTATTACATAACTGTTCACGTGTTATGGCATTTTCATCCACAATAAAAAACTTTTTGATCATTTCTCGCAATCCATCCATAAAAGGAGCATCAGGATACAATTCACATACAAGTTTTGCTTCATTCCAACACTCTCGTAAATGCAATGCATCGTTTGGAAGAGAATGATCGATTTCAAAGTTGTGTTTTAAACCTTTTGAGAGGATCTTCTTTGCTTCCTCATGTGTTACACTTCCATAGGCATCAGCACGATTAGCGATAATGTGGGTTTTGTTATACCAACCACTCTTATCGATAATATCTATATAGGTTTTTAAAATTGACATTGAAGGGATATTGAACTCTGTAACTACAAAAATATCGTCAGCCATCTCCTGAATATCAACTTCTAAATCTTTATCTTTAAATGTACCGATATCTATAAGTATAAAATCAAAACGCTCTTTAATTTTCATGATAAAATTTAAGAAAACCTGTATATTCTCTGCTCTTGAGAACTCCTCTTTATCGGTATGTTTTTGGATCCCCGGAACAAAAAAAAGATTATTGCTCAACTTTATTAGACCGTTATGAAAGAGTTCATCGAGTTCTAAACTTTGCACACCTGCAATATCTACAATTGTTTTGGTTGGTTGAATCACGTCAAAAAAGAGGTTTGAAACCGCTTTTGTATCGGTAAAATCTAAGAAAAGCACATTTTTCTGTGGATACTCATCTGCTATAGTTTTTGCAAGGTTCATAGTGATTGTAGTTGTCCCTACACCACCGTTAATCCCCGTAAATACTGAAACATTACTGTTCCCTTTTCTCTGCTTTATAATGTTTTGAGAGTTCGTAATATAACTAATGAGTTCATCCGTATCTATTTTTTCATAGTTCAAATAAACATCAACACCCAATTTCCCGGCTAAAAGTGAAAAAGCAACATCATCTTTTCCCATAAGAATAATATAAATGTTGTTTGAAAAGCTGATCTGCTCAAGTGCTTCTATCTCTTCTAAAGTATCTACTTTATATAAAAGCACAAGATCACGGTTTTTATTTGCAGCATAGTAGCTGATAAACTCTTTGATGTTTAAAAAGTTTTCTATATCCGTAAACTCGTCATAAAGGTCAAATCTATTCTCTTCATAATTTTGTGAAACATATGCTATAACCATTATTAGTTGCCTCTTTGAATATTCATTAATTTATAGGTTGATGTTGTACCTGCTGCTTCGGGTTCAAAACCGTTTTGAATCTCTTTAAGATGTAAGATCAAGCCTTTATGCACTTTACTTTGAAATTCATCAACCTTCCAATTCTCTGCATTGATAACGGCATCAAGTTGCTCATCATACGTTACTCCCCCCTCTGTTGTACCAAGGGTAGGAATCATAAATGAAAACATATCAAAAAGCCATGATGTTGATGTTTCATTTTTATTTCTCATACACCAATCCAGCCAATCTTCGTTTGATACGTTTGCCGTACCTGTTGTTTTAGTAACGCCCCATGTAGTTTTCGTTGTTGTTGTAATATTCAATTCTGAATAGTCTGTATAAGAGGTACCGAGATCAAATTCGGTATTTGTATATATATTTTTATAATATGTATTTTTGTTATACATAGGTGGAAATGGCCATATCAATTTTTTCACCGTACAAGCTTCCACTTCTGTACCATATACACTCTCAAGACCAAGCAGTGTAAAATATTTAAAATCAGTTACTGTGCTGCCGTCAGTTTCTAAGAAAGTAAGTGCCATAGGATTTGTAAAGTTAAAATCCAACATCACAACCTGTGTAAGTTCTTTTGCAGTTGAACCGAAGAAAAACTTCATCATCGAATCAAACATAAAACTCATAGGCTTAAACATCTCAGTTAAAAAGCTTGTACCGGTATTTGGATCAAGTTTTTCTGTAATATAGTTAACTCCGTCTAATTTTCCTGCCAATGTTAAAAGAGTAGACTCTGTGTCTTCTGCAACTATTGCCGGTACTATTTTCAAATCCGGTGCATTTGTAATAAAAGGGATGAAACTTGAAAGACCAAAGAAACTCACCCCTTTACAAGTAGAACTTCCAGAAGTGAATGTAAAAAAGAAAACGTTACACGTCTCCTCTTGAGCAGAATCCTCTTGAATAGTATAATCCACCAAAGAGACTCTTTTCGTATTATCTGACGTATTTACCTCATTTGTATAAATTGTACTGTTTTTTGGAATGAAATAATCTTTCTGTAAACCAAAAGTAATATTGGCTATATATCTATTTCTAATTTCAGGAGAATCGATTAAACTTAAACTCTCTGCTGTCAAAGAGGCAAAAAAATTCACAAACATCTTAGTCATAAAACCAAAAAAAGTCTTTGGTTTTTCAGAAAGATGGTCATTAGCTACCGTTTCCTGATAATACATACCATCTCTATAAACATCTATCGGATAAAAGGCATCATCTGCCGTTGTATTGTACTCTTTTGCCGAATTAAAAGGGATTCTGTATTCACCTGTAGGTAAATCATTACCGTTAGCATCTTTTTGCAAATCTAAATTATCAAGTGTGTTTTGGTTCAACAAAAATGGTTTCTGTCCTGAACATCCAGCCGTATCTAAAGCACCATCTTTACAAGCAAAAGAACTTTCTACATTAATTTGAACAGTTCCCGATGTTGAAATAAGCTCAAAGTTTTCCTGTGCTGTCCCTGAACCGTTTAGTGAAAATTTTTTCCAATAATTATCTACTTTGAAATTAGTTGTCTCTATTGTGACATCTCTTTCATAAACATTATTTCCGTACTGATCCTGTCCTAAATTTCTTTCTTCTCCAAAAGTAACATTTGTATCTGTTTCTACCGCTAAAAGTGTTACACCTATTAACAATAGTGACCCTACTATTTTACTTAACATTAAATCTCACCCTCCCCCGTTTTCTATCTTGTTCTTAACCATGATATACTCTACATAAGCATCTACGTTTTGATTCACCTGTGCTTCTGAAAGAGTTGCATTTTGCTCTTTTGCTTCAGCTTCTATTTTGTAGCGGTACTTCACCGAAGATATCAGTAACTTCTCTTGTACTTTTTGTAACTTACTTACATTGTTTATGGTATGTAAGTTGTCATCCGATCCGCCTATAATCATGATGAACCAAAACAGTGTCATTATGGCAATTAACAATGGTACTAAAGCAGCCGAAGCTTTTCTCATATTTTCCCTAACATATAAGCCCCTAATGCCGCTAACGTCATAGCAGGTGCGAAGGCAAACGATTTTCTCTGCAGTAAGGCTAAAATCATCAGATGTATCACTCCTGAGAGTGCTATAAAAACACCTACTTGTTCCAAACCTAAAAAAAGTGCACAAAAGGCACCATACCTTATATCTCCACCACCAAAAACCATACCAAAAAGTATAGGTATTATAAAGATAAAAACTACTAAACCTACGGCTATAAAATCCGTCATTACCAGTGTTTCATTACTCCACTTTAATAAACCCATAAATAATATCGCAGGAATAATGATCTTGTCTGGTATCAATCTTTTTTTATAATCAATATAGGAGACTACACTTGCAATAACTATAAAAAAACTTAATAGCAAGAGGCTCCGATTTAAATTATGTTTTATAATATTTTGTGATATAAATGTGATTATAGGAGAGAGAAGCTTAACGCTAATTGAAATCTACTTAAATAAGGTATTATTATGTAAATTTTCATATTCTTTAACAGAAGCACTGTTTTATGAATTAAAAAAAATTATAATAACTATTAAATGTATTAGTTATAAAAAATAAAGTTTACTTATAATGTTATTTTGTAAGTTTACCCGTTTCAGGTGAGCGGATACAATCATAAACAGCTTTCGTAGTTTTTGCCTTGAGCACACACTCTCTTCGTGTATCGTCCTCACGCATCTGACTAATTATATTTTTTTTCTTCTTAGCCAGGACACCGCTGCCGTCAACAAGGTTTGCACCGCATTTTCCTACACCGCATTTCATAGCGGCAGGGGCTGTTTTTTTTGTCTCCTTCTGTTCGTTACATCCAGCCAGAATCAAGCCTAAAACAAGAAGGAAAAAAATATTTTTAATCATCATCTACTCTTTTGCCAATTCAAACTTACCGATAGCGCAAGAGACGAAACTTTTCGCTTTTGCGGCATTGGTATCTAAAAAATCAAGTTTCTCGTCACTCATAGGGTATCCGAGTTTCTTTAACTCTCTGCGTAACATTTCGATCTCCTCTTCTACTATTTTTAAAGTGATCTCACGAGGCATAACATCCAAATTGACTTCGATTTCACCGAACTGCTCTTTGAGCTTTGTTGTCAAGGTATTAGCACACCCTGTACACTTTACATTTTGTACCTGAAATGTTTGTATCATCGTTTCATCTCCCATTTTGCATAAATCTCATAAAGTATCGGTATTATAACAAGACTCAGTATAGCCGAACTTACAATTCCTCCCAGCATTGGAGCTGCAATGCGCTGCATCACCTCACTCCCTATGCCGTTTGTATACATGATCGGTGCAAGCCCCGCAAGTATGGAGAAAGTTGTCATCAATTTTGGACGCACACGCTGTACAGCCCCTTCATAGATGGCAGCTCGTATATCTTTGGCTCCGCTTACCGCCTCTTGCAAATAAACAATCATCACTATAGCTGTCTCTGCAGCCACTCCAAGCAGTGCTAAAAATCCGACAATCACAGCTATACTCATAGAAAAATCAAGCATATAGATATAAAGAAGTCCCCCTAAAAGTGCAAACGGCAAACTAAAAAAGACTATCAGTGTCGGGATAATTTTTCTAAGTGCTAGATAGATAAGTACCATTATCACTAAAAGTACAAGAGGAATGATCCATATAATCTTCTCCATTGCACGATCGAGATACTGCGACTGTCCCGCAAACTCTATGTAGTAACCATCTTCAAGTTTTACACTCTCAAGCATCTTTTTCGCACCTGAGACATACTCTTTTACACTCACACCCTCTTGAGGTGTGATATAGATAAAGGTAACCGGTTTTGCAAGTTCGCTTTTAATCACCGACTGATTTTCTTTATAATAAACATCTGCCAAAGAGCCAAGCGGTACAAACCCGAGTTTTGTTTTGATCTGGATATTTTTTACAGATGCCAGAGTATCGCGGTCCCTGTCCTCAAGACGCAGTGCGATCGGGTAACGCTCCAACCCTTTATAAAGCATCGAGAGTTTAAGCCCCCCGACACCAAAAGAGATATACTGTAACACTTGTGCTTTTGTAAGCCCATATCGCTGCAGCTTATCTTCATTAAGATCGACATAAAGATAGTACCCCGTACCTGCCTGATCCGCAAGGACTGAAAGTGTTTTGTCATAAGTTCTCAGTTTCTCTTCAATCTCTTTAGCATACTTTTGCAACCCTTTTGCATCTTTTCCGTAGAGTTTAATCCCGATAGGCGTGCGTATACCGCTAAGGAGCATATCTATACGACCCCGAATAGGATAGGTCCATGAATTTGTCAGTCCAGGGATATCAAGAGCACGTTCCATATCCTCTTTAAGTGACTCATAGGTCACACCCTCTCTCCACTGTGATTTCGGTTTAAAAGTAATAATGCTCTCAACCATCCCAAGCGGTGCCGGATCGGTAGCACTGTTTGCCCTCCCCCCTTTTCCAAAAACATGCTCAACCTCGGGAAAACTTTTGATGATCGCATCGGTTTTTTGTGTCAGTGCTTTTGACTGATCGATGCTGATTCCGTAAGGGGTAACCGGCATGTACATAAAGGTCTGTTCATTTAACATCGGCATAAATTCCCACTTCAAAGCATTATAAAGGGGATAAATAGAACCCAGAGAGACAAGCAAAAACAGAATCAAAATATATCTCAGCTTGAGTGCATATGTGAGTATCGGATGGTAGATCACAATAAAAAAACGATTAATCGGATTACGAGTTTCATCCATAATTTTTCCTTTTACAAAAAGGAGAATAAGTACAGGTACCAGTGTGATACTCAGCATAGCTCCGGCACTCATCGCAAAGGTTTTTGTAAAAGCTAAAGGGGTAAAAAGCAGCCCTTCCTGATTTGAAAGTGCAAAAATAGGTAAAAAAGAAACCACGATCAGTGTAAGTGCGAAAAAGATTGGACGACCTACTCTTTGTGAGGATTGTAAAACAATCTCAAAACGCTCTTTATAATCAGGTTCTCTGGAATGCTGTACATAAAATTTATTAAGCATTTTGTGGGCATTTTCGATCATTACAATCGAGGCATCTACCATCGCTCCTATGGCGATGGCAATCCCGCCCAAACTCATGATGTTTGAACCGACTCCAAAAAACTTCATAAGTAAAAAAGTAACTCCGACAGTCAAAGGGACTATAAAAAGAACTATCAAGGCTGATCGAAAATGAAGGAGAAAAAGACCAATTACAACGATTACGATAATGCTCTCTTCAATCAGCGTATCTTTTAAAGTGCCCAAAGCCCCGTCTATCAGCTCGGAGCGGTCATACACGGTAGTTACATCAACCCCATCTATTTTAAGCTCTTTCATCTTTACCTTGATATTTTGCAGTACTTTGTAAACATCTTCACCGTAACGGACAAGCACGATACCACCGACCACTTCCCCTTGACCATCAAGATCAGCCATACCGCGACGAGCTGCAGGTACAAGACGTACATCTGCAATATCACCGAGTGTAAGAGGGACTCCATCTTTCAGCGCTACCGTAAGCTTTTTGATATCATCTAAGTTTTTAAGGTACCCTTTTGCCTGCACCATCCATTCGTAACCGTTTTTAATGACAATCCGTCCGCCCGTGTCGTTATTATTTTTTTGCAACACCTGTGCAATCTCATTGATACTCAAGTTATACTTTACGAGTGTATCGTTTGTAACACTCACCTCATAAGTTGGAACAAAACCCCCTATTGAAGCAACTTCGCTGACTCCATCAACACCCATCAAGGCGTATTTATAGTAATAATCCTGCAAAGTGCGAAGTTCACTCAAGTTTTTCGTTTTTGAACTCAATGCATACTCATACACCCAGCCGACACCGCTTGCATCGGGTCCGAGTGTCACACTCATATTTTTTGGAAGTTTTGATTGCACTGTGGCTAACTGCTCAAGTACCCGGCTTCTCGCCCAGTAAAGATCGGTATCTTCTTTAAATATGATATAGATCAAAGCATTTTCATAAGTGGAATACCCGCGTACCGTCTCTATATTTGCGATTGAAAGAAATTCTGAGACCAGCGGATAAGTACCTTGCTCCTCTATGGTTTGGGGAGACTGACCATTATATTTTACCTGTACGATTACCTGTGGCGGGGAAAGATCAGGCAGAGCGTCTAACGGGGTATTACGCATACTCCAAATACTGCCTATGACTAAAAAAAGTGTCGCAAACAAGATGAGAAACTTGTTTTTAATACTAAAGTCTATAATCTTTTCTATCATCATAAATCCCTTTAGTACAGATTGTTAATCTGCGTATCGCTGTCGATCATAAACAGAGCATTATTGACAACCTCATCCCCAACATCCAAACCATCTACAACTCTGTAACGATCATGATTAAGCGCTTTTACCTTGATCTCTTTTGGCTCATACTCCCCCTCAAACTCCGTCACTAAAAAACTGTAAAACTTGCCGTTTTTTCGGATAACTGCCGTTTTCGGTAAAGTTAGATACTCCTCTTTTTTACTCTCACCTACAACATTTACGTATGCACCTACCGCAAGTGTATCAGCTCTGTTTTTTAGAGATAAACGAAGCGTATATGCAGCTTTTTTCGGATCGAGTTTCGGATACAAAAGGCTTTTTTTCGCTTGAAACTTCATCCCGCTGTTTGGGTCGACAACCCTAAAATTCTCGATACTTTTAAGCGTTTGGATATCTTTATCAAACAGTTTTGCCTCAACCCATACATCATCCAAGTCAACTATTTTATATAGCATCTTTTTGGGATGAAATGCTCCCCCTAAAAAGATGTTTTTTCCAAAGACATAACCGCTCTTTGGTGCATAGATCGTAGTATAGGGCTCCACTTTTTTACCCTTGATAACAGCAGTGATCTCCTTCTCGCTTACACCAAGCAGAGAGAGTTTTTTTCTCGCACTCTCTACCATCCCCTTAGCTGCGCTTTTTTTCGCGTAATAGTATGAGTTAAGATAATCCTCTTTTGCTTTATATACTTCTGGCGAATACACAGTAGCCAGAGGCTCCCCTTTTTTAACCTTCGTGTAAAGGGTATCGACAAAGAGCTTCTCAACATAACCACCAAAACGCGGAGTTACTTCATAAATATTTTTCTCATCTACCTGAACATAACCGTAGACTTTGAGTGTATGACTTGCAAACTCTTTTTTCACACCCACTTTTTGCACCGAAAAAAGTTGTTTTACAGTCGGTTCTGCACTTACGCTTATAACCATTACTAAAAAGAAGACTAATATTTTCATCGTTTCATACCTGCCAATGCCGAAATTTTTGCTTTTGCTTTATAGTAATCACCGATTGCGGCAATACTTTTTTTCTCTAAAGAGAGCTTCGTAAAAAGCACGTCTATATATTTGAACAGATCCCCGCCCACTCTTACTGAAGCGTTTGAAAGGTCAAACATATGCTCCACTTTCGGCAAAGCGTCCTCTTGAACAATATGATAGATCTCCCGTGCCGAATCCATCTGTGCAATATAGCTTTGCAACTCCTGATCTATCAAATACTGTGTATCTGTTTGTGCATTTTTTTGAGCAAGCAGATGTGCTCTTTGCTCTTGCACTTTTAGATCTTCACTGCCGTAGATCGGAAGACTCAGCCCCACACCGAAATTAAAAAAGTCATCAAAATTATCTCTATGGGAATATCCTACAACAAGAGTCAGATCGGGGTAATTTGTCAAATCAACCATCTTGAGTGCGGCATTTTGTTTAGAGAGTTTTTTCTCTTCAACCAAAAGTTTCGGATTGTTTCGCAGTTGCGCTTTGAGCTTTGATATATCTGATTTATCCCCCATTTTTAAGGAGAGTTCTAAGTTTGTCACATCGCTTGCACACAGATAAGAGAGGTGTGCGTAAGCAACTTTGAGCTGCGCTTTGAGTTTGCTCTGGATAATTTTCAGATCACTGAGTGAGAGTTCCGCTTTCATAAGCCCCATGTGTTCTGCACTTGAGATAGAAGCATACGATTCGTATAGGGATATATTTTGTTGTGTCAAAGCGATATACTCTGCATTGAGTGCATAAAGGGCTTCAAGTTCCCAGATCGCATACGCTTCAATTTTTAGTTTTTTTATCAGCTCTACACGGGCAAAGTTGAGTTGTTCTTCAAGAACTGAACCCTCTGCCTTGAGCACTCCCTCTTTTGCATCGCGTTTCCCGTAAAAAGGGATCTTTTGTTGCAAGGTGAGAATAGTCTGATGCATCTTTTCATTTGTGTCTAAACTATTTGTGCTCAGCAGCAGTTTTGGATTCTCAACATGATCGCTTTGCTCTACGGCATAACTATTTGCCTGAATTTTTGTCGCTAACATCTCTAAAGAGGGGTTGTTTCTCAGTGCCGTATCGATCAACTGTTCAAGCGTTTCTCCATATGTTACAGCCGAAAAACAAAAAAGTAAAATTACAATATATCTCATCATCGTTCTATCTTTTTTATAGATTTTTATGATTTAAGTATATAAAAAGAGTGTGTAAAGTTTGTGTACCTTAGCTCAATACCTCTTTAATCTTCTCCGCCACACGAAAAGAGTTTGCATAAATGGTCCATGTATAAGGTACGCTTCCCCCTGTCGGCATAAAACTCGCATCGCTTACATAAAGATTTTCGAGTTCATGGGCCTTACAGTTGCGATCAAGAACCGAGGTGTTCGGATCGTCTCCAAATCTGCATCCTCCGGCAACTAAGTTAGGCGGCGGAGCACTTGAGATGTTATACTCTATCTCAACGGCGCCCATCTTTTCTAAAACCTTTAGGGCTTTTTTTGCCAAAAACTCACCCACTTCTATATCCTGTTTATGTCCATAAAGATTGATAACACCTACGGGCATACCGTATTTATCTTTCTCCTCTTTATCGACATCTACAAAACATCTGTCGGTAGGCAACCAGTCGTTAAAAACTTCAAATGTCAAAACACGGGAGGTTGTGAGTCTTTTATGGATCTTCTCCATCAAAGCCTCGCCCCACATTAAATTCCCCTTTTCGTCATACACTTCTTGATTGACACGGGATATGATATTTTGATGTTCAAATAAAAAGTCGATCGTCCCCCCTTTATACAACTTTTCACCCTCTTTATACTCATACCAGTCTTGCAAACTTCTGTTAAAAAAGACTCCAACTTCCATCAACTCTTGTTGCTGTTTTTTTGAGAGCTTTTCAAAAATAAAGCGTCCACTCCCCATCCCGCCGGCAGAGAAGATAAGATTTTTTCCAACTTGGTTATTGTTATTGGCCAAACCGTGTGGAAAGTACTTATCTTTTGAGTTGAGTAGCAGTCTTGATGTTTCAATCGCTTGAGCTGCCAATACAAAGATCTTCGCATTTACCACATGGGGAATGTTGTGTTTTGTTTTATAGTACGCTTTATTTACCCGTTTCCCGTCACTCTTTAAGCGGTATACAAAAGCATCTGTAACTATCTTTGCATCACATTTCTGCAGCAGTGCAGCCCTTGCACTCCCCTTTGCTCCGCTGGCACACCCGTAACTTCCGCAAAAATTTGAGTAGTAACAGCTGTTGCGCTCTAAGGAATCTTGAGAAAGGATAGCGCGAGGTGTCGGTATAGAGGTATAACCTAAAGCATCACACGCACGATCAAACCATTTTACGGCACCGTTTGTTTTCAGTTCTGGAAATGGAAACTGCGGAGTTGTTCGCTGCTCTTGAAACTTATGTGTAACTACTCTACCGCTCACCCCTATAACTTTTTCCACTTTGTCATAATAGGGCTCCAAATCATCATACGAAATGGGCCAATCGACAACGTTTGCACCTTCAATAGCACCGTAAGTTGAGAGCAGTTTAAAATCTTGTGGTTTGAGTCTGTGAAAATAACCGCTCATTAAGTTTGAAGAGCCTCCAACCAAAGAGCCGTTCCAAAAATTCCAATTATATTCAGCCCCGTCATAGCGGTTATACTGCCCATCTTTATATTCATTAATGATATGTTTTTGTTCATTCAGCGGCGGTGTAAACATCCCCCGTCTCGATACGGCTAACTCATCTTTATTGAAATCTTTTTCACTGTAGTACTCACCCTTTTCAAGGACAATAACTTTATACCCTGCACGTGAGAGTTCATACGCGATCGGAGCACCACCGGCTCCGCTTCCAATTATACAAATATCATACATCAGATATACACCTTTTTTGGACGGGGGATGCCACCTTGAAACTCCAACCATTTCCAACCGGCTTGTTTATTATTTCCGCCGTAGATCGGATCACCTAACATCGCTTCAAAGGTGTAATTCATAATATCATACAGAAAACTTTCACCCCACGAAGTTTTTGCAATGCTCTGCAGTAAAGATTCACGTTGATATTTTGCAAGTTTTACATACTCTTTGTGATAAGACTTGATCGATTCTTCATTCAACCATTTCACACCGTTTTTTAAAAACTCTTTATCGCTTTTTGTGATTCTTTTATGCTTGAAGACAATATGCATATATGAGATCACATGAATCTCTAACTCTTCAGCCTGTGGTACAAGATCGTTTTGGAGTACTTTAATCGTTGCATAGGGTGTAGTGACACCAAAAAGAGTACATCCGTTAAACAAAAAAACCGAAGAGCTTAAAAAGCCGTATTGTAAAAACTTTCTTCTTGAGTTATTCATACTAAATATTATATACCATGTTTAGTTTTTATCTCCAAATATAACTCTGTCTAAGGAAAATTTTCCCGCTCCATGAGATAAAAAGATAAACAAAAACAACATATAATAAAGAGGAATTTCAAAACCGTTATCTCCTGCACTAAAACCGTGGGGCAGATGCACTGTAACAATTGCCACGATCATAACTACAATAAGCGGTATCGAAATAGCTCTTGTAAAGAGTCCCAATGTTAATAAGATAACCCCTGTTATCTCAGTAGTTGCAGCCATATAAGCATTTAGTGTGGGCATTGGGATCCCAATAGTCCCAAACCACTCAGCAACGGCAGAGATATCACTCCATTTCATCATAGCCGGTTCATAAAAACCGTATGCAAGTATCAACCTTGCAAACAATAACGCCAGAGACTTGAGATGTTCAGCAAGTCTCGAAAATTCAAGATATAGATCTTTAATAAGCATAACCTACTCCTTAGAGTGCAGATGTTACGATCCACATTTTCCTGCACCGCATTTCATATATTTTTTAGGCTCTTTTTTCTTCGCACCGCATTTGCCGTCACGCTTCATCTCTCTGTTGTCCATCATACCGCGGTCATCATCGTACATCATCCCTTTGCCATTACCGCATTTTCCATCACGCTTCATCTCTCTTTTCTCCATCATGCGGCGATCATCATTGTCCATCATATTGTTGCCATTACCACATTTTCCCATGCCATTTTCCGCACTTAATGTAGTAGCACCAAACGCTACAAATAACATTGCCGAAGCGATTAAACTCATCAATCCTAATCTTTTCATTTTTTATCCTTTTGTATTAAGTTAAAAACATTGTATAATTTTTGTGTGTAGGATTTGTGTATATTACAAAAAAGGTTTGATGTGTATAAAAAAGTATTACTTTTACATGGATGGGGCGGAAGTGACTTTCCCCACTGGCAAAGCTGGTTGGCAGGTGAAATAGCAAAAGAGTACGGATGTGTAAACTTTTTAAAATTCAGCGATTTCGATGCACCTAAACTTGAAAAATGGAAAACAGAAGCACTTCAAGCTATAAAAGAGTTCAAGCCTGATATTGTCATATGTCACTCTTTAGCAAATACTCTATGGTTTCATTTATGTAATCAAGGTCTTAGCTCTGAGATAAAACATCTCTACCTCGTTGCACCTCCAAGCCTAAACTGTGAAATTCAAGAGCTTCAAGAATTTTTTCCCGTGAGTGTTCCAAGCAAACTTTATGCAGAAGATACAACACTCATCTATTCTACAAATGATCCCTATATGAAAACCGAAGAAGCGGAAACATTACAAAAAGAACTGAATGTAAAAACCATAGTACTTCCAAATGCAGGGCACATTAATACAAATAGTAATTTTGGGAAATGGGAATGGATTTTAGAAGACATTCAAGAAAAAATCAAAGAAGCTTTATAGTACCTTTCACTATCACTATTCAATAAGATTTAATACTATTAATGTAAAATCTCACATCTAAAAATAAAAGGGAATTATTAATGTTTTCACTAAGCCTGAGTAAACAGATAAGTTTAGGTTTCACATTGATCTTAGCCGCTATGATTATAATGGGGACCGTTGCCATCAATAATATGGCAAATGCCACTTCTAATTCAAAAGTTCTGAATGATGCCTATATTCAAGAGGTAGCACTAGCAAGTGCACTAGAAAGAGATTTTGCAAAAGCAAGAATCAGTATGATTAAGTTAGGATCGGGAGATCTTGCAAGTAAAGCACAATTCGACAGAAGTTTTGAAACTATTTTTAAAGAGTTAGAAGCTTTAAAAGCTCATGCTTTGCAATACCCTCGTTTAAAAGCTCTTAAAAAAGAACTGCCGGATGTTGAGGCGAAACTTGCTGCTTATCAACAAGTAAGTGATGGACTTGAAAAGCTATATAAACAAAATGAAAATAGCGAACTAGAGATCGATAAAAATGCAGAGATCACAACTCTTAATAAAAAAGCGACTAAGTATGCTCTAGCTGCATTAGATTCTGTTGAAAAAGTGAATAAAGCAGGATTAGCGGGGACACAAAAGCTATCTGAATCATCAATAGCAGCACTGGAGAATTCATCTACATTAATGAGTACTATACTGATTATTTCTATTCTTGTCAGTATAGCTATCGCTTATTTTATCATTATGGTTGGACTAAAAAAACCATTAGAAAAGTTTAAATCAGCGATGCTGCAAATTGCACAAGATCACGATCTTACTCTTAAAGTAGATACCAACGCTCCTCAAGAGATCAATGAGATTGCTACAGGGTTCAATATGTTTACAACAGAGCTTCATGCACTTATAGATAATACTAAACGCTCTTCAAATGAAAACGCTTCGATCGCTCATGAGCTTTCAACAACTGCACTGGGTGTAGGGAACAATGTTGAAAAATCTGTAACGGTTACACAAGAGGCAAACGATACAGCTGAAAAAATCCGTGATGAGATTCAACTATCTATCTCTGATGCAGTTGAAAGTAAAAAAGAGATAATCCGTGCAAACGAGAACTTAACATCAGCAAGTAAAGATGTGAGATCTATGAATGCAAAAGTGCAGCAAACTGCACAAACAGAGATAGAACTCTCAGATAGAATGAACACGCTCTCAAGCGATGCGAATCAAGTAAAATCTGTACTTGAAGTAATTAGTGATATCGCTGATCAAACAAACCTACTTGCCCTTAATGCTGCCATTGAAGCGGCTCGTGCAGGGGAACATGGACGTGGTTTTGCAGTAGTTGCCGATGAAGTTAGACAACTTGCAGAGCGTACACAAAAATCACTGGTAGAGATCAACGCTACTATAAATGTTATTGTACAGTCTATTATCGATGCAAGCACACAAATGAGTGAGAACTCTCAAGAGATTCAGGCTTTAGCAATTGCAGCATCTGAAGTTGAAGATAAAATCAATGAAAGTGTTGAGATTGTACAGCTTGCAGTTCAAGCAACAGATTCTACAGTATCTGATTTTGAAGCAACAGGGAAAAGTGTAGAAGCAATCGCTTCTAAAGTATCTTCTATTAATGAGATCTCAAGTACCAATGCAAGAAATGTTGAAGAGATTGCAGCAGCTGCTGAACATCTTAATTCAATGACAGAAGAGTTAAATAGTAAACTTGAAGTCTTTAGAACATAATAAAATTGTGCTCATAGGTGCCTCTACAGGGGGACCGGCACATATAGAAAAAATCTTATCCTCTTTAGAGGAGCCATTACCCTTTAGTATTGTTATCGCACAACATATGGGTGAAGAGTTCCTTCCAAGTTTTGTCAAACGACTTTCACTCAAAACAAATCATAAGATTATGCTCTGTGAAGATGGACAAACATTTATGCAGGGATGTATATATGTTGCTACAAACAACTCAAGTATATCGAGTGATATAGATGGGTTAAAAGTTCGGGTAAAGCACTCTGAGAAAGCACACTTTAACCCTGAGATCAATCACCTTTTTAATTCGGTAAACACACTCACATCAACACATAAGATTCTTGCAATTTTACTTACAGGTATCGGAGATGACGGGGTAGAAGGTTGCAAACTCCTTTCAGAACATGGGGCTAAATGTATAGCCGAAAGTGAAAAAACAGCTATAGTATATGGTATGCCTGCTCGGGCTAAAGAGTCTGTTGCGAACATAGAAGTATTGGATCTTGATAAAATTATTGAAGCGATACAAATTTTCGGAGAAAGATAATGTTTAAATGGTTATTTCCTAAAAAAATACAAACGCAAACACCTTTATATGAAGAACGTCAAGAAGATTTTTCTGATGTCACAATCGTAGCCGAATATTTTAAAGACCTAACGGGTGTCACCTTTGATAAACAGATCTCCATTCTTAACTCTAAAGCAAAAAGTTTTTGTCAAAACAATAATATATATTCCTACAGAGAGTTATTAGAGAAAATCTCAAACGATGCAGATCTTAAACAGGATCTCATCAACAGACTCACTACAAATGAAACATTTTTTTACAGAGAGTTTAACCAGATAGCTGAACTCGTTTCGCTTGTAAAACAAGAGAATCATCCCGTTAGAATATTGTGTGCACCTTGTGCTACCGGGGAGGAGAGTTATTCAATTGCCATCGCACTCTTAGAAGCGGGTATAGCAAGCAATAGATTCAAGATTATAGGGATAGATATCAATTCAGAGGCAATTACAAAAGCAAAAGAGGCAAACTACAGAGAACGTAATGTAAGAAACCTCTCCGATGAACTGCAACAACGTTACTTTATACAAGAAGGGGAGATATTTCATCTCAAAAGCGATATCAAACAACTTGTTGAGTTTCATATTTTTAATATTTTTGAAGAGAGATTTAAAAGTTTAGAAAAATTTGATTATATTTTTTCACGAAATATGCTGATCTACTTTGATGCACCCACAAAACAAAAAGCTGTTGAAGTGCTTGAGTCGATGCAAAAAGATCAAACTAAAAAGATCTTCTTCGGACATGCCGATCTTTTTTAACAGTTAATCTTTATGCGTAAACATCCAACTTTCCACTTACAGTCGGTGTAACCTCTTTTGTTTGAGTAGCCTTGAACGCTTGTGCCTTATTCGCTGTTTCATTCGTAGAGTTTAAAAGTTGTGTGTTTCCCTGTGATGAGTCTTTTGTTGAGGGATCAACTCTACCGAACTGTACAGGACTAGAATAAGGGGATTGAAAAAGATACTGTGTTACTTTCATAACATCCTCCTTAATAGTTTCTATTTCTACTATTATAGCACTATTAAAAATCTTTTTTCAAGTTCACCGATAATTACTCAAGTATCCAAACCGAGAATTTTTTTGCCTTAATCTTATTATTGTTTAGTTTTTTGTGTGCTTTATCTATCAAATGGGTTTCAATTGCTACATACGCTTGTCTGTCATATATCTCTATCTTACCGATAGAACTTCCTTCAAGAGATTTATCAGCAGTTAAAGCACCTAAAATGTCGCCTGCACGAAGTTTGTCTTTCTTTCCACCCTCGATCACAAGTGTTTTATACTTGGCATGCATAGTAAAACTCTCATCGCTTTGAAAATCGCTATCTTCTAAGAGTTTATCTGAATCTTCATCAAAAAGTTCTGCACTCTCATTGTACAAACTTACCGCCAGTCCTTTCATCCCTGCTCTTGCCGTTCGCCCTATTCTGTGTGTGTAAACCTCTTTTGTATGTGCCATATCATAGTTTATAACCATAGCAAGCTCTTTAATATCAAGCCCTCTTGAAGCAACATCTGTAGCGATAAGTATACGACACGAGTGATTTGTAAACTGTACAAGAGTATCTATCCTGTCATATTGTTCGAGGTCACCGTGTAACGAAAGTGCATCTATATGATGGTCTTGTAAAAACTCTGCCAATTCATCTGATTCTTTTTTAGTATTTACAAACACTATCGCATTATTTGGTTTATAGTGTGCTAACACTTTTAAAAGTGTATTTTGTTTGTTAGCTGTTTGTACGAAAACCTCTTCAATCTCGTTTTTCACTTCTTGTTCTTCGGTTGTAATGCACAAAGGATCTTGCTGATACTTTTTACTGATCTCTAAAACCTCATCATCATATGTTGCGGAGAAAAGGAGTGTTTGTACCTTTGAGGGGATATATGAAACTACTCCGTCGATCTCTTCAATAAACCCCATATCAAGCATTCGATCTGCTTCATCTAACACAAAACTGTTTACTTCATCAAGAGATAAACTCCCTTTGTTTAGATGTTTTAACACTCTCCCGGGAGTTCCTACGACAATGTGTGCATGATGTGCTAAACTGCCTAGTTGTTTTCCAAAAGATTCACCGCCGATAAGCGTTAAAATCTTAATGTTATGTTGAAACTTTGCAAGATTTCTCAACTCTTTTGCAACTTGCTGTGCAAGCTCTCTTGTAGGACAAAGTATTAAAGACTGGACACGAAACCGTTTCACATCAATATGTGATAAGACCCCTATTCCAAAAGCGGCTGTTTTACCGCTTCCTGTCTTAGCTTTTGCCAGTACGTCTTGTTTTTCCAATATAGGAGTTAAACTTTGTTCTTGGATCGGAGTCATATACTCATAACCAAGTTTTTCTAAGTTTTCCACCATCTCTTTTGGTAAATTTACAGATGAAAACTTCTCTCTATTTTGCAAGTTTTTTCTCAATTTCTATACACTCTGCAAGCGCTTTTTTTATGCTTTGCGGGTCTAAATGATATTTTGTTTCAAAAATGATAATTCCTTCTACATTAAATGCTTCAACATCTTTTACCAGTTGAAAAATGTCACCTAAAAGGCCTTTGCCTTCTAAAATTGCATCTCTTACCTCTTGAGAAATATGTAAACTTTTCAACAACTCTTCCAAGTCCCCTCCAAGTACTACATTGAGTAAAGATAATACACCTACGAAATATGCTTCTCCAAGCATATTAGAGCCACTCTCCGGTTTTATGATTTTTAACACCTTTTCCATCATTATGGCTCTTGTTTGAATCATCTCCATTAAAGGGGAGTGCTCATTTTTATTTGATACCGATTTTGAGTAGATCATAAGCATCAGCCATTGTGCCAGTTTTACACGTCCCAAGAGAGTAATAACATGGTGAATACTCGATATCGGTTTCATAAAAAAGAATGCACCTGAATTTATAAACTGCAATAACTGTAAAGATATCTCAGGGTTCTTTTCAAACTCGTTTGTCAGTTCATCAATATTTGTCTCTTGCATCAATAGGTTATAAAGATGTAAAACATTAGCACGCGATGCTTCAAACTTTTCATTTTCAAGTATTTTCGGTTTTGCGAAAAAATACCCCTGAAAATAATCACATCCAACTTTTTTCGCTAATTCAAACTTCTCTTGAGTATCGATTTTTGCACCGATAATTTCAACATTTGATCTTTTTAGATGCTCGATCATAGACTCGGCATCTTTATCTAACTCTTGTGAAAAATCGAGTTTAAAGTAGGAGATACAATGGTGTACTACATTATATTTTTCTAATGTATGAATATTTAAAACAGTATCGGAAACACCAAGCACATAACCTTTATGGTGCAGCTGCTCCATCCTTTCAATAATTCTCTCATCCATCTCAATATCATCAAATAAAGAGAAAATGAAAAACTCATTCGGGATTGTAAAGATAAGGTCGCTTAACAAAAACTTTTCATCTATCTTGATAAAAGCCCGTTTCCCTTTTAAAATCTCTTTTGCCCCAAAACGGTTTAAGATACTGCTAATGACGGCAGAACTGGCATATCTGTCATCCGTCACTCCACTTCTTTTTTTTGAGTCTCTGTACAACACCTCATATGCAAATAAAGATGCATCTTCTCTTAAAATTACTTGTCTCGCCAAATATACATGTTCCATAATTTTATTCATCCTTACTCTTCGTAATACAAGTATAGCACAAATACCTTTTTATATTTTTTTAGTTCTGCTAAAATGGCTCTTAGAGGACCAAAAAAATGCATATACTTGTAATGGAAGACGACCCTGTTTTAGGAGATATCCTGGTTGATTATCTAAGTGAACTCTACACTGTAGATCATGCCTATCATTCAGATGAAGTATATGCACTGCTTGATAAAAACAGTTACGATTTATTTATCTTTGATATTAATGTCGTAGGGAAAAACGGTCTTAGACTGTTACAAGAGTTACGGGAGTTTAGTTATACAACACCCACCATTTTCATCACGGCATATAAAGATACAAAACACCTTACACAAGCGTTTGAAGCGGGTGCACACGACTATATAAAAAAACCGTTTGAACTTGACGAACTCCAAGCAAGAATTTTAAATTTAAAGCGAATTTTCAATCTCGATCAACAAACTTCCATACAACTCTCTTCAGACCTTGTTTTTAATCCTAAAACAAAAACGATCGATAAAGAGAATCAAACTATATCTTTAGGACAAAAAAATACATTAATTCTTGAGTATTTTTTAAAAAACAAAGCACGTATAATTTCAAATGACGAGTTGATGCAAAATGTTTGGGATTATGACTCCCTGCCGAGTGAAGCGACCCTGCGATCACATATACGAGATATTAGAAATATTATTGGGAAAGAGAAAATAAAAACTATCCGTTCAGAAGGGTATATATATGAATAAAATTACAAAAAAATCGTTTTATTCCTTTCTTGCACTCTATCTTATAAGCTCTTTTATCTTTTTATCGCTCACTGCATACTGGTTCTATACATCTCAAGTAGCTATGGAGAAAAGTACTAACTTTTATAAAATGAACCATATAGCAGATGTTGTCAGTTCAGAGATTATTCACGCTGCAATGAATAATACAAAGTTTGAGTTAAAACCTTTTGACAAAACGGCAGTCGCTTTGCTCAATAAAGATGAACTACTCATTGACGGCGTCCTTGTACAAAAGGTTGATTTTTCTAAAGATTTTTACATGAATGACATGATCTTTACACTGGTCTCAAAAAGGTCAGGGGGACATCTAGGTATAGAGTACATTATTGTCCAAAGTGATGAGTATTTTAAAAATATTACTAAAATCAAAAATAAAATTGCTTATGCAGTTGTAATTACCGCTATCTTAATTATTATGATTGCAGTGTTTCTCTCCTACATCTTTTTAAAACCTATCAAAGATAAAATGCAAGAGATAGAGGAGTTTGTAAAAGATACGACACATGAGCTAAATACTCCGATTACAGCACTTATGATGTCACTCTCACGACTCAAACAAAAACAAAGTTATGATGAAAAAATTCTAAATAACCTCTCTATAAGTACCAAACAACTTCATGATATCTATGCAACCCTTTCCTATGTTAGCTTCGATACAAAAGAGTCTGATGAAACACTTAACTTTTCTACGATTGTTCAAGAACAGATTGAATATGTAAAAGAACTCAGTAAAAAAAAGCATCTTACAATTACAACAAACCTCCAGCCAACCATCATTACAATAGCTCCAACCAAAGCAAAAATGCTTATTAGCAACTTGCTTGGAAATGCTATCAAATATTCACATCAAAACGGAACTATAGCAATTACTACGACTCCTGAGTATATGAGTATCGAAGATAACGGGATCGGTATTGAGAAAGAGAAATTAAAAACTATTTTTACAAGATATGTACGAGCTTCATCTTATGGTGGAGGGTTTGGGATAGGGCTCAGTATTGTTAAACAGATTGCACAAGAGTATAATTATAAAATAGAAATAGATTCAAAAGTTGAAGTTGGGACAAAAATAACTATCTATTTTTAATACCGTATATCTCTGCTCTTTGTAATACCAGCTCAGAATAGCTAAGCATTGTATGTTTTTCTGCCATTTTTCCGTTTTGATTAAAGACTACTTGCGTACTCTCTTGCATCGCTTTAGCCTCTTTATATTCAGATTCACTTACTTTATAGAGTTCATTTACAACTGCTATTTGGTTAGGGTGAATAATAGTTTTAGAGAAAAGCCCCTCTTTGAGATCACGTAAAACATCTCTTTTAAAACCCTCTTCATCTTTAAAACAAGGATAGACTCCACCGCTGATCGCAAAACCTTCACTTTTAAAAATAGAGAGAAAATTTCCAAGCACGACATTCGTTACACTAAAATCAAATATAGACTCATCACATCCTCTTCTCATCGTAAGTTGTCGCAACATATCTTCAAGACCGAACCGTACTAACAGGATCTTCTGTTTGTTTGTTAGCAACATCTTTTTCAAACGCTGTAATTTTTCAACATCAAACAGCTCTTTACCCTCTATACTAGGCATTATGTAAAAGTTTGTACCCTCTAGCACTTCTAAATATTCCTGTGCATTTGTTAGTGAAAACTTCGGCAATATAAAACCATCTACAGTCTCAATATTTGACATTTTTAAAAGCTCTTTTAGATGCATTTGGTCTTTAGGACGAAGAAAAAGATAGGGGGATTTTTTTTGATGTTTTTCTAGTAAACTCTCAACTGTTTTATAAGCACTCTGCAATTTTGTTTGCTCAAGTCCGTCTTCAAAATCAATAACCAATGACTTTAATTCAGGATATTTATTATTTAGAATTTCATTGAGGTTTTTGTGTGAAGCGGGGATAAACAGCGTCCCACCAAGTTTAAGATAGTTGATTGTTTGATTCATAAAAACATTTTACTATGACACTAAAAAAGTGTCAAGTAAAATGGTATAAGTGAAATTAGATAGGTAATACGCGGATTTTATCTGAAAGTTTCTCTTTAAGAGTACTCTCGATCGCGTATAGTGTACCAGTAGCACTTGAAGCACAACCGCTACATGCACCAAGGTAACGGATATAGATATCGATATACGGATCAGCTTTTTTGATATCGATAATCTCCATATCTCCACCGTCCATAATTAGGAATTGACGAACATTCTCATCGATGATAGCATCAACAGCTTTGATCTGTTGTACTAATGTCATCTCTTCAAATTTAGCGCCGCCCATAGCTTGAGCATCAGCAGCAGCTTTCATTTTTTCCTCATCCATCTCTTTACGAGTATCTGCTAAGATATCTACTAGGTAGTAATCCATAGCTTCGTGTCCACCAGGTTTAATACAAGATTTACAGAATCCACCCGCTTTTGTATAGTCAGTAATCTCTTCAACAGATTTAAGGTCGTTTAACTTGATAACCTCTTTAAGAGTATTTAGAGATACACGTGCACATTCACAAACGATAATTTCCTCTTCAAAGCTCTCTGCATCAACACCAAGATAAAGTCCTGCAGCTTTTTTGATAACATCGTAAGCCATAACAGAACAGTGCATCTTTTGCGGTGGAACTGCCGGAGTTTCCGGATCGTCACGAAGAGCCATCTCAACATCGATATTTGTAATTTTTACAGCTTCTTGTACAGTTTTACCGATACAAAGCTCAGTCATTACATCAGATGAAGCGATCGCAGTACCACATCCAAACGATTTAAATTTTGAATCTACAATTTTATCTGTAGCAGGATCAATTTCCCAGTACAGGCGAACTGCGTCACCACAAGATTCCGCACCAAAGTCAGCAACAATTAACTTGTTCCCGCGTGACTCTGCATCTGCTTCAAAGATCTCCCCTTGGTGTTGAGGATTGTTCATTAATGTCGTTACTTTATTTGAATACGCGTCCCAAAGAGACTCGCCTAACATATCAGCCTTAGCCATAATTTTCTCCTATTATTTATATCTTATATTTTTTAATGGTGATGATGAAGTTCACACTCTTGAACTTCTCCACCTTTTGTCGGTGCTTGTTTAGCAAACGAGCTCGAAATCCCTCTTAATCTTTCAACAGCTTTTTTGAAGTGAGAGATTACATAATCGATCTCAGCATCAGTTGTGAATCTTGAAAGAGATAAACGGATACCTGTATGCGCCAGTTCATTATCAGCTCCGATTGCAAGCATTACGCTGTTTGCTTCAAGGTCTTCCGATGCACATGCAGAACCTGTTGAAGCTCCGATTTCACCGTTATTTAGATCCCAAAGCATACCTTCACCCTCAACACCTTTGATAGATACAAGGATAGTGTTTGGTGTACGGTTGTCTCTATTTCCAACCGTAAAAGTATCGCTTAACTCTAAGATAGCATCTTCCAGGCGATCACGTTTTGCACGGATTGACGCCATCTTCTCTTCAATGTTTTCAGTCGCAAGCTCTAACGCTTTTCCCATACCGATGATATATGGAACATTTAAAGTACCTGAACGGCGACCACCCATTTGATCACCACCGTGCATTAACGGAGATAATGGTTGTGAGTCTTTAATATAAAGGCCACCGATCCCTTTTGGTCCGTGGAATTTGTGTGCTGAAAATGATAAGAAATCAACATGCACATCTTGAAGGTCAACCGGAATCTTACCAACAGCTTGTACACCGTCTGTATGGAAAAGTACACCTTTCTCTTTACAAATTTCACCAATCTCTTTAATAGGGTTGATCATACCTGTTTCATTTGAAGCCCACATAACTGAAACTAAAGCAGTTTTATCAGTTATAAATGACTTCACAGTGTGTGCTTCAACTACACCCTCTTCATTTACTGGAAGATATGTAACTTTTACACCTTGTTCCTCTAAAAATTTACATGTAGAAAGAACAGACGGGTGTTCAACTTCCGTTGTTACAATGTGGTTTTTATCACCGTTTAGTACGTGGTCAACCCATACAGATTGTAAAACCCAGTTATTTGATTCTGTTGCACATGATGTAAATACGATATCATCATTATCGCTTGCATTAAGCGCTTTATATGTTTGATTGATCGCATTCATAAGTGCCGGATGCGTTGATGAACCAAATTTATGAAGTGAGTTTGGATTACCATACTGTTCAGAAAAGTACGGTAACATCGCTTCTACAACTTTTGGATCACACATCGTAGTAGCATTATTGTCTAAATATACTTGCATTGTTTACCTCTTAATATTAAGAATGATTTTCATTCTTTTTAAATAAGACAATTTTTGTCCTCTTTTAGTGTTGACATCATAATAGCTTTATGGTTATGAATAGCTTAAGGAAAACTTACACCCGATTTGACTTAAGAATTAAAACAGCATATAATTGCGCTATGTGTAATTTTAATAACCTCAATGACGATACAAAAATAGTGGTCAGCATCTTTATGAAGAAAGCTGCCGAGAATGTTGGGGGTATAAACTACTTACTCTCTTTAATAGAAGCAATAAGAAATAAAGCGCTGCCACTTAGCAGTACAAAAATGCAAATCGCTTCAAATAACTCTCTAATTAAATGGAATAAAGTGATCTTTAAAGACAAGCTTGATCTGCTTGATCAGATCTTGGTTTTACATAGAGAATCACAAAACAGAGAATTCAACCTTTTAGATGAACCAAGTCAAAAGAAGAAAAAAAAGATTATAAACCTTATTAAAACGCTCAAACCGATTGAGTTTGTTGCCACACCTCAAAATCCAAAAGACGGTGGCGGCTTTAGTTTCGGTGTTTTTGATACGATAGACTTTGACAATAACCTTGTAAAATTCAATCCTATCTTTTTAGCAATCTTTTTTTGTTCAACGGAGTTTACTAAAAAAGCTATTAAATATGAAAGCTAAATCATCTGTGTTTAAACCTCTTATGTTATAATCGCGAAATTATTTAACTTTTTAAGAGGTTTAACATGGGACAAACCATAACTGAAAAAATATTTTCTGAACATGTCGGTAAAGAGGTGTATGCGGGTGAAATCGTTCGTTCACCAATCGATATGGTTATCGGAAATGACATCACTACACCTATCTCTATCAAAGCATTTGAAGAGAGCGGTGCACAAAAACTAGCTAATCCTGATGGATTTTCGATCGTTCTTGATCACTTCATCCCTGCAAAAGATATCGCTTCTGCAAACCAAGCAAGAATATCTAGAGATTTCGCTAAAAAACATCAACTTAAAAACTTTTTTGATGAAAAAGATATGGGAATCGAGCATGCACTTTTACCTGAAAAAGGTCTTGTAGTTCCCGGTGATGTAATTATCGGAGCTGATTCTCACACTTGTACACACGGTGCTCTTGGCGCATTTTCAACTGGTATGGGTTCAACTGACTTGGCATTTGCTATGATTACCGGCGGTAACTGGTTCAAAGTTCCTGAAACTATCAAAGTAAACCTAACAGGTAAACCTGGACAATATACTACGGGAAAAGACATCATCCTAGAGATCATCAGAATGATAGGTGTTGACGGTGCTTTATATAAAACTTTAGAATTCACTGGTTCAACTATCCCTTACTTAACTATGGATGACAGATTCTCTATGTGTAACATGGCTATCGAAGCTGGAGCTAAAAGCGGTATTGTTGCATATGATGAGATCACGGCAGAGTTTTTAGCAGATAAAGATTTAGCTCGCGAGCCAAAAATCCATCAAAGTGATGCAGACGCAACATATTGTATGGAACTAAACATCGAAGTAGATAAACTTGATCCTGTTATCGCTTACCCATTCCTACCGTCAAACGGTCATAGTGTAGTTCAAGCAGTAGCTGACAAAATCAAAGTTGATCAAGCATTCATCGGTTCATGTACAAACGGTCGTTTAGCTGACTTAAAAGTTGCAGCTGAGATCTTAGAAGGTAAAAGAGTACACGAAGATGTAAGACTAATTGTTACTCCAGGTACACAACAAATTTTAAGAGAAGCGACAAAACTTGGATATATTGATATAATTGTAGATGCAGGCGGTGTTGTAAGTAATCCAACTTGTGGTGCATGTCTTGGTGGCTACATGGGTATCCTAGGAGACGGTGAAGTTGCAATCTCTACAACAAATAGAAACTTCGTTGGGCGTATGGGCTCTAGAAGTTCAAAAGTATATTTAGCAAACTCTGCAGTAGCAGCAGCTTCTGCGATCACAGGATATATTACAGATCCAAGAGGCTAATCTCACTTTTTGCTCATCAGTTTGTGCTAGACTTACTAAAACAGAAGGAGAAGTAAATGAAAAGAATACTATTACTTTCGGCATTAGTTTCTAGCGTATTGCTAGCAGGGCAAAAACAGTATGAGATTTCACCTATGATAGGTTACGATCTAACAGAGGGGAATATCGACATTAAAAACGACGGGCATTTTTTAGGTGGGGTAGAGGTACAATTTAACTCTACCGATTCTAAAATTTCTCCCGAGTTTTCTATCCTTTATTCACCAAAAGCAAAATATGAAGCCGGTGGTGATTCTTCTATCACTCGCGGTGCATTTAACGGTGTTTATACCTTTGATACAACAAACAATTTTGTACCCTTTGCAAAAGCCGGTATCGGTATTGAAAATGTAGGTAATGAAACCGAAGCAAATCAAGATGGATTTTTCTTGGATGCAGGTGTAGGTACAAAATACTTCTTTACAGAAGATATAGCACTCAAAGCAGAAGCTATTTATCTAGCAAAATATGCAAACCAAAATGCAGGTCATTTCGATAGTAATCTAATCGCGATGGTCGGTTTAACATTTGCATTTGGTGATTCAACTCAGCCGCAACCAAAAGAGGAACCAAAACAAGAAGTCATAAAAGAGGAACCAGTTGTTGTTGCTCAACCGATTGATGGTGATGATGACAACGACGGTGTTCTCAACTCTAAAGATCAGTGTCCAAACACTAAAGCCGGTCTTGAGGTTGATGAAAAAGGGTGTGAATTAGATAGTGATAAAGATGGTGTTTTAAACTCTCTCGATATTTGTCCAAATACACCAATAGGTGCTAATGTAAATAGTGACGGCTGTCCTCAAGAGGTAACACTACAGATCAACTTTCAAACAAACTCTTCTGACATAACAAGTGCTTCAACAACCTATGTCGATAAATTCGCTGAATTCTTAAAAACATACTCTAACTACAGTGCGAAAATTGTAGGTTATACAGATAGTAAGGGTTCTGCTGCATATAACAAAAAACTCTCGCAAAAAAGAGCCGATTCAGTTGTGAACGCATTAAAAGAGAGAGGTGTAGATCCGAAGCAACTTAGTTCAGATGGTATGGGTGAAGAAAATCCTGTTGCAGACAACTCTACAAAAGAGGGTCGTGCTAAAAACAGAAGAATTGAAGCAGAGCTTACAAAACACTAATGATACAGATTCCTTGTATTATCTTTGCGGGTGGTAAAAGTTCTCGAATGGGAGAAGACAAAGCGCTTCTTCCATTTGGCTCCGCAGCTACCCTAACACAATATCAATACACTAGACTCCTAAAAATTTTTCAAAATGTTTACATCTCAACAAAAACAAAAGAAAAGTTTGAGTTTGATGCAAATTTTATAGAAGATCAACATCAAGAACTCTTCGCACCCACTACCGGTTTTATATCAAGCTTTTCTATATTGGATAGTGACCGTTTTTTTGCAATCAGCGTTGACACCCCTTTTATAGATGAAATAATAATTCAAACTCTCTTTGAACATGATCAAGATACAAACGATGCGACGATTGCTACGTTAGAGGGCAAGATGCAACCACTTTGTGGAATTTATCATCGTTCACTACTCAACGCTTTTAAAGAGATGGAACAAAACAACATCCACAAACTCGGATATCTACTCAAAAACTCAAATACACAACTTGTCCACTTTAATGATGAAAACAAATTTTTAAATCTTAACAATAAAGAGGAATATAAAAAAGGTTTGGAAATTATTAACACCTCTTTGATATAATAGTGAAAAAAGTAAAGAACTAAAATATGAACTTAACACATTTAGATGAAAACCAAAGACCGAAAATGGTCGATGTTAGTGACAAAGATGAAACAACACGAGTAGCTGTTGCAAGCGGTATAATAGAGATGAGTCAAGATGCATACGATGCTATTGTAAATGAGACAACAAAAAAAGGTCCAGTACTTCAGACTGCTGTAATAGCTTCAATTATGGGAGTAAAGAAAACAAGTGATCTTATCCCAATGTGTCATCCGCTAAATCTAAGCGGTATCAATTGTGATGTAGAAGAGTTACCGGAGCTTCCTGGATTTAAACTTACGGTAACTGCAAAACTCAAAGGACAAACCGGTGTTGAGATGGAAGCCTTGACAGGGACATCTATTGGACTTTTAACAATCTACGATATGGTAAAAGCGATCGATAAAGGGATGATCATCCGTAACGTACAACTTGAAGCAAAATCAGGAGGAAAAAGTGGAGACTTTAAACGATAGACTAAAAGGTGAAAAGCTAGAGCTTACATACCCTTGCTCTTGGTGTTATAAAGTGATAGCAACTGAAAAAGCTGCACTTGAACAAGCAATAAGGGATGTACTTGATGAGAGGGAACATAAACTGACTCATTCAAACAACTCAAAAACCGGAAAATATGTGAGTATGAATCTTGATTTGTTAGTACATAATGAAGATGATAGACAGTTTATATATGATGCTTTAAAACAACATCAAAATATAAAAATGGTGTTATAGGAGTATATAATGGAAAACAGTAAATTACAAAAAGATGTTGATAGTTTCTTCAGCAATGTAGATCTTGAGAGTTTAGATACACAAAAGATAGAAACTCTCACTACACAGATCATTAACAACCAGATCTCAGATATTGAAAACGAGCTCGAAACTCTTTTAGAAAAAAAAGAGGAACTTGAACGTTCTATAGAAAAAAAATCTGAAGCGATTCAAGAAAAAAAATATGAAGTTTTCAATGCTATAGAAGAGAAACTGCAAAACTCTCCATCTGCTTTTACTAAACTCCATCAAGTCAAACTCCAGTCAATTGACCTTTACGAAATTTTAAGTGAAATTGTAGAGTCTGCTATTATTACAGCCCTTGAAAAAGAGCGTGACAGCGAATTTAAAGAGTATTTGATCGAAACGATTAAAGAGATCACTTTTGAATCTATCAAAGAGGGCTCATTAAATACTATCCGTATCAGAAAGATCCTCTCAACTATCCTTGCGATTGCTATAGATATTGCCGAAGCTGAACCAAATAAAGCCGAAGATATTTTAAGTGCAACCACAAAAGGGATGCGTTCAGGTCTTATAAAATCTATTCACAGATTCAAGAAACGTTTAGCATATATGCCTGTAGAGGCAAAACATATCTTGATCGAAGACTATGATACTATCATGGAAGACCTCAATCAAACAGATACTATCTTTTCACAGGTTATAATAAACCAAGCTTCACAAAGCTCATCTATTACCCATAAAATTCTTCTAGATATAAATAAAGATATGAAATATGATCTTGAAGAACTTTTAATAGTTTCTAAAGAGACAGCCGAAGTGATGAAAAACAAATTTGCCAACTTTGCAAAACTTGCTGTAAAAAAAGCTGATTCAGCTATCCATTCACAAAAAGCACAAGAAGCAAAAAGAATGGGTAAGCAAGCATTTGAAACTGCAAAGGTTGCACTTGGAAGTGCTATAAAAACAGCTAAAGATGTAATTGATAAAAAGAAAAGTTAAATTACAATTTTTTATAGTACAATAAGCTGTTTTTCAAAAAACTTCAATATAATGTGATGATTTTATAATAAAAGGAATTAATTATGATGTTACACCCGGCAACGGCACACTTCGCTATGGTACTACCAGTAGTTGCATCAGTTTTCGGTCTTGCATACCTTGTAAGCAAATCAGAAACTATGTCAAAAATTTCAGCACGTACAGCTTTATTTGCAGCGATTGCAATGGTAGGCGTGTGGTATACCGGTAGTCAAGCTGGTCCACAGATTTACAACTTTCTTAGTGAAGCGGGTAAACATGAATTAGTTGAACATAAAGAGTTAGGTCTTTACTTAGCAATTGCAATGTCAGTAGTTGCACTTATTCAAATGGCAGGATGTAAGCTACAAAAGTTTGGAATTCAAGCACTTGGTATTATCTTAACTGTCGTTGTAATGGCGGTAACATTTATTCAAGGGAAACACGGTGGTGAGATCGTTTATGAGCACGGGCAACCTTTCCAAATGACTCAACTTGAAAAATTTGTTTCTGGTGATGAACTGGAGATGGCTGAAGATGTAGAAGAAGTAACTACTTTAGTAAAAGAAAAAATAGCTACAATCTCTGAAGAAACTTGTGCAAAAATAGGCTGTAAATCAGACGATGATGAATCTGAAAATGAAGAATCAGAGGATGAGGAATAAAACTACTGATGGATACAAATGCTCAAATTGAAAAAATTCAAGAAGCTTTTAAACAATATGAAGCTGGCGAGCAATCAACAAAGGATCTCCTTCAATATCTGAAGGAGTCCTCAGCTTGGCTTACGGAAAAGATAAGTAAATGAATATATTAGTTACACAAGTTTTTGAAGATCAGATGAAAGAGATTCTAGAAGAGATGATAGAAACAAATCCTGATTCAGTAAAAGGCTTTAAGATCTATCTTGACACTATATTGTTAAACATACCTACGAAAGATAAGAAGTATAAAAAGTCAGTAATTTTCGATAATGAGAACATAAAAGATGTTGAACATGAGGGTTTTCGTATCCCTTTTTATCACAATAAACAGAAAAACACTTTTATTATATTAGGAATCATAAAAATATAGCATACCTCTTATAATAAAAATGACTCTTTCTTATATTAATTTTTTTTTATACAAAAAGTGTTTCGATTTGTAACTACATTTCCAACTAAACCACCCTTATATCACATTATTTTCACAAATGCAGTATAATTAGTTTTGCTAAAATTTATAATTAAGTATAAAATGGCATAATACCTGTTCGAAATTCAGAGTACATTATTAACTTAAAATATGTAATAAACAATTTAACAAAGGAGAAAATGTGGATAAAAAATCTCAAGAAAACATAGATAATTTATCTAACAGTACTGAAAAAAGTATTGGCAGAAGAGACTTTTTCAGAAAAACAGCTGCTATGGCTGGTACTGCAATAGCTGGTACTTCGTTACTGTCATCGAATGCTATGGCTAATGAACATGCTGGTGGTGATGGTGAAAAAGCTATTCTTGGAACACCGGAATGGGCTACAAAATGGGGAGATCCTGTAACTAAAAACCTTTACGGAATGCCTTCAAAATATGAGCACAACGTAACTAGAAGATATACTAAACTTCTAGCATCTGGTAACTTTAGAGCTTCTATTGCTGTAACACCTATTCAAGAGTCTATGGGGATTATTACTCCAAATGGATTATTTTTCTCACGTTCTCACGGTGGTGTAGCGCATATTGATCCAAATGAGCATAGATTAATGATTACAGGTTTAGTGGAAAAACCTTTAGTATTAACTATGGAAGAATTAAAAAGATATCCAAGTGTAACTCGTACACACTTCATCGAATGTCCTGCTAATGGTGGACAAGAGTGGAGAGGACCACAATACAACTCTTTACAATTCTCTAAAGGATTTATGTCTTGTGCTGAGTGGACTGGTGTATACATCAAAGATATCTTAAAAGATCTTGGTGTCAAACCAGAAGCATTATGGATGCTTGCAGAGGGTGGAGACTCATCTAAAATGGGTAGAACTATCCCTATGGAAAAAGTTCTTGACGATGCTATGATCGTATGGGGTCAAAATGGTGAAGCACTTCGTCCAGAGCAAGGTTATCCAATTCGTTTACTTGTTCCAGGTTGGGAAGGTAACTTATGTGTTAAATGGCTAAGAAGATTAGACTTCGCTAGTGAGCCATGGTACTGTAAAGAGGAAACTTCTAAATATACAGTATTAAAACCTGATGGAAAAATTGTACAACACTTCTATGCAAATGAAGTTAACTCAACTGTAACTTCTCCGTCTCCAGAGATTGACTGGTCTCACTTAGAAGATGGTGATATCGTAGAGATCGAAGGTCTTGCATGGTCAGGTATGGGTACAATCAACGGTGTAGATATTTCATTTGACGGTGGTAAAAACTACGTTGAAGCACAACTCAAAGGTCTTGTATTACCTAAATGTTGGACTCGTTGGAGCTATATGCATACATACAAAAAAGGTGAGGAACTACTTCTTACTTCACGTGCTACTGATGATGCAGGTTATATCCAACCGACAATTGATCAAGAACTAACTAAAGTTGGTGTTGAAGCAGTTTATCATAGAAATGCAGTTGAAACATGGAAAGTTGAAAAAGACGGAACAGTAACTCACGTTCAAATCCGTTCAGAACTTACTCGTGATAAAGACGGTAATGTAATCATTGAGAAAAAAGGAGAAGCGTAATGATCAAATTTAGTAATAAGTTATTAGTATCAGCTTCTGTAGCTGCACTAGTATCATTTGGTTTCTCTGGATGTATGGAAAGCGCTACACCTACTAAAGCATCAATTGATGGTGGTGTAAACTATCCAGTAGTAAACGGAAAAACTAGTTCTTACTATGTAAATACTCAAGCTCATAACATGACTATTAATAACGGTCGTGTTCCGACAAAAGATGAGTACAATGCTTGGAACTCTGATGTAATGCCAGACGGTACAGGTTTACCGGAAGGTGAAGGTACTGTAACTGAAGGTGAAGAAGTTTACGAAGCTAAATGTGTAATGTGTCACGGTGACTTTGGTTCAGGTGGTGGTGGTTATCCAGCACTTTCTAAAGGTAATGCATATGAGATGTATAAAACATTAACACGTCAAAGACTAAAACCAGATTCTGATGGTCCTTCAAGATTCTTCGGTAGTTTCTGGGCAGAAGCTAGTACAATGTGGTGGTACATTAAAGATGCTATGCCACACCCGGCAACTGATACTTTAACAGATGACGAAGTATATTCATTAGTAGCTTATGTATTAAACGTAAATGAAATGGAAATTGATGGTGTGCCTGTAGATGAAGAGTATGTTCTTAACAAAGAGAACTTCTTAAAAATCAAAATGCCGGCAAAAGCTGTTTATGAGCCTGTAATTGATGGTCCACAAGGTCCTGAAAATGTTCGTAAATTCTATGCAAACCCAGATAACTTTGGTGGGCAAAAAGTAGCAAGAAGTGAACGTTGTATGACTAACTGTCAAGAGCCAACTGTTCATGTAGCTGAAATCACTGTTGGTATTAGTGACTTCCATCCACCAATGACATCTGTAAGAGACTTACCTGCTGAAGAGGGAACTTCTTCTTTTGATGCAAAAGCTGCTTATACAGAATCTTGTGCAATGTGTCACGACACTGGTGCAGCTCCAGCTCCTGGTGATAAAGGTGCATGGGCTCCATTACTTGCTAAAGGTATGGACGGTGTTTACAAAAATGGTCTAAACGGTACAGATGCTGGTATGCCGGCTAAAGGTGGTTCATCACTAAGTGATAAAGAATTTAAACTTGTAGTTGACTATATAGTTAACCAAAGCAAATAAATCTCAATTAAAGGAAAGATTATGGAAAGAAGACAATTTTTAAGTATGACTTTAGGTGCATTAGCTTTAGCTGTTGTACCTGCAAGCGTAAGAGCTGAGGATTTCAGAAAATCTAAACCAGCTGTATGGACTGCACACACTGTTGATGATTCTATCATGGCAATGTATGGTAAAAAAGACCTTACTATGAGTAATGTTAAATTAACTGCTGCTAAAGTTGCATCTGATAGCCCTAAAAAAGCTGTTGCATCTAACGGTGGTGCAATTCCAGTAGATTTTTCAGTATCTGTTCCTGCTAAAACTGTAGCAGTATTCCAAGATGCTAACCCAGAAGCTGCTGTATGTGTATACACTGTATCTAAATACGATGTTATGGATTATTCAATCAAAATCAAAATGGCTAAATCTGGTACTATTACTATCGTAGCTGAAGGTACTGACGGTAAACTTTATGCTGCTAAACAAACTTTAGATGTTGCACTTGGTGGATGTGAAGGTTAATCCCTTTTCATATATTTATATAAAAGAAAAAAATATAAGGATAAAAAATGGCTGATATTAAAGTAAAAGCAAAATCAAAATGGCTAAATCTGGTACTATTACTATCGTAGCTGAAGGTACTGACGGTAAACTTTATGCTGCTAAACAAACTTTAGATGTTGCACTTGGTGGATGTGAAGGTTAATCCCTTTTCATATATTTATATAAAAGAAAAAAATATAAGGATAAAAAATGGCTGATATTAAAGTAAAAGCAAAATTAAAAGGCGGCGTAGTTTCTGTTAAAGCAATGGCTAAACATGAGATGTCTACATACAACATGGCTGAGAAAAAAACTGGTGACTGAGAAAATGCTAACTTCATTACTCACGTAGTTGCTACTGTTAACGGTGAAACTGTAATGGAGATGTCTACTTCTCAATTCCTATCTAAGAACCCAATCTTTAAATTCGATATCAAAGGTATCGGTGCTAAAGGTGACTCTCTTGAAATGGTTGCTGTTGATAGAAAAGGTAACACTTTAAAAGGTAAAGGTAAAATTAAATAATTTTACTCTAAAAATTCCCCCTCATGGGGAAACCTACTCTCTTCCTAAATCAAGCTTCCAATTTCCACAAGGTTTAATTTTATGTTAAAAAAATCATTACTAAGTATTTTATATATTTTTATATTGTCAGCGATCCAACTTTCAGCAGAGATAATTGATATCGACAAAGCAGTTGAAGCATCTAAGAAAAGTGGGAAAACCCCTCTTGTGTATCTTCATAAAACAGGTTGTCCATACTGTGAAAGACTTGAAGAGTTTACTCTTGACGATGAGGATGTAGATCAATATATCAAAGAAAACTTCAAATTTATTATTATCAATGTTTCACACAAAGAAGATGTAGTTATATATGATAAAGAGCGTACAAGCGCTAAAGAGTTTGCAGAAAACATTGGATATAACTTCTATCCTTCTGTTTTGTTTTTCAGTAACTCCGGAGAACTAGATCACGGCAGTATCGGTTATATAGAAGAGAAAGACTTTCTTGCAATATTAAAGTATATGAAAACAGGCGCATTTAAAACAATGAGTATAGATGAATATAAAAAGAAAACCGGTTTTATTGAAGAGAATAGCGGTGAACTAATAGATAAGAGACAAAAACTATGAACGGCAAAGTTTTAAAACTTTTTATTACATCTAATGATGAACAAAAGACACGACTAACACCTGATGCTATTACAGTTGATGAAGATGGTGTTCTAGAAGATAAATTCTATAAAAAAGATTTAATGCGTGCCGTTTTAATTACGTCATTAGATAGTTATAATTTAGCTAAAGAGAACGGTATAGAGATAGAATATGGTCTTTTAGGGGAAAATATCCTCATAGATGCAAACCCTTATTCATTAGTTCCTGGGCAAACACTAAAAATCGGCGATACTATTTTAGAGATTACTCAAAACTGTACCCTCTGTAAAGGATTATCTACCGTAAGCTCAAAACTTCCAAAAATACTAAAAGATGATCGCGGTATCTTTGCAAAAGTAGTCAACGGTAAGTCTACAATCAATATCGGTGACATAGTAGAAATCTAACTCTGTTAATTAATTTTATTTATATCAAAAAAATGTTACATTTCTTCTATATAACACAAGTTAAGGAGTTGTTGTGACAAAATATACACTCATCTTTACCGCATTAATCACTATATTATTAAGTGGTTGTAGTAACCATAATGCCAAACCGACAAATGCAAAAGCTATACAAGACGTTCAAGTCTTTGTAGCTGATAATTCCGATGAAAAAATTACACCGACAACTATAGAAGAGGGGTTTATTTCAGTAGGTATGGACGTACCTGGAAATAATAATATGAATAAACCGTTTTCACAAAGATTTGGAAACACTCACTATAAAGTGTATAACCTTGCAATGTATCAAGATCCAAAGTCAAGTCTGAAACTTGTAAAAAAATATCCTAAATTCGGTGCCTTAATCCCATTAACAATGTCTATTTGGTCTGATGGTAAAACGATGAATATATCAACACTTACTTTAGATGGTATGGCTAGAGCTACGGGCATATCTGTTGATGATCCGGATTTAGTGGCATATAGTAAAAAAATCCATGCGGCCTTAAAAGCTGCAATGCCTAATGGTAGTTTTAAAAAACTAAATTATAATGTCGCTCCAAGAGATCAAACATTAGCAACAGATTTTGTATTTGACATAGATTTAGACGGTGCAAATCCGATTGACTGGAAAGAAGATACAGAATCAGAATATGAAGCTGAGATGGAACCCTTAGGATTTTTATTCCCGAACTTTACAAATCTTCAAGAAGAGCTGTTTGATGATGCAGATTATCATAAATATGATTTTTATGATACCTACTCTATTTGTAAATTTGATGTAATATATCCTGTCTCAAAACTACATCCTGAAGCTGGAGCATGGGCACCTTGTTCTTTTTATTTTTATAAAATAAAAGGGGAAAATAAAGTACATATGGGCTGGTTATCTGTTGAAAACTGGATTACCTCTTTAGATATACAAGACAAAGAGTCTATAGAACCCCTTAGAGAAGCTCAAGGGATGATTGAAGATATTTTAAATGATATGCTGAAATAATAAAAGGAGATTTTTGAACTTACCTAGTTTTTTAAATAAGTACGGGGAAGAGGTTCCCGGATATGACGTAAGAGTTATTAACGAAAGAGAAGCAAGAGCGGCAGCAGGTATACTTGGAACACTTGGAATAATGGTTATCTTTATCGGTATAGGGTTTAACCACATCATTGTAGCCAGAGTATATATTGCATTTTTATGGTTTGAATTTCTACTTAGAATTACAAAACCAAGTTATGCACCCTCTTTACTACTTGCAAGATTTTTTGTACAAAATCAAACACCGGAGTATGTAGGTGCAGCACAAAAACGTTTTGCATGGGCAATTGGGTGGTTTATCTCATTTCCTATGATCTATTGGTTTGTGCTTAACTGGGATATCACTTTCTACAAAGTTTTAATTTGTGTGCTTTGTGCCGCATTGATGTTTTTTGAAAGTGCTTTTTCTATATGTCTTGGATGTATGCTTTACAAATACATTAAAAAAGAAGACCCTCAATATTGTCCAGGAGGTGTTTGTGAAGTTCGTAAGAAAGAGCCTATACAAACATTCAATCTTATGCAAAAAATCATAGCAGGTGTAACTGCTATTGGGCTTGTAGTTGGTATATACCTCTTCTTGGCATATACTGAGCCTAAAACATTCTTTGGAGACTTTCTCCATGAAGCAGTACTAACAGATGCACAGCTCCAAGCACAAAAAGATGCAGCCTATGAAAAAGAGATGGCAGCAGAGTTTGGAGATGAGGATGAAGAGGAGTAAATCCCTCTTATCCTTATTCTATTTATAATACTTTACAACTCCATCCATTTTTGAACCCATATTTAAAAGTACCATATCCGCAATTACAAGAGCAGCCATAGCTTCACAAACAATAGTCCCACGGATAGCTACACAAGGATCGTGACGCCCTTTTAAAGAGAAATCAACCTCTTCATTTGTCGTAGTGATAGTATGCTGTTCTTGAAAGATAGATGGTGTTGGTTTAAAATACACATTTAAAACAATATCATCCCCGTTACTGATCCCACCAAGAATTCCACCTGAGTGATTTGACTCAAACCCATTCGCACGTATTTGATCATTGTTTTGCGATCCTAGTGTTTTAGCACTCAAACACCCATCACCTATCTCAACAGCTTTTACAGCGTTTATACCCATCATAGCATCAGCTAAAACACCATCTAATTTATAGTATAGGGGTTGCCCTAACCCAATAGGTGCATTCTTTACCACAACACGGCTAACACCGCCGACAGAATCATGTCTGTTTTTTGCTTCTAAAATAGCATCTTTTTGCGCCTGTTCAACATCAGAGTCCAGTGCATAGATGATACTATCTTTTACACCCTCATAATTGAATTTTTGAGCAGTTATTCCGGCAACTTCACTAATACCGCTTAACACTTCAACATCAAGCTCTTTCAGCATTAGTTTCGCTATTGCTCCTGCAGCTACACGTGCAGCCGTTTCTCTTGCTGAACTTCTTCCACCACCACGGTAATCTCGAAGACCGTATTTATGAAAGTAAGTAAAGTCTGCATGCCCCGGACGAAATACATCTTTAATGTTTGAATAGTCTTTTGACTTTTGGTTTGTATTGTAGATAACCATTGCAATTGGTGTCCCTGTAGATTTTCCTTCAAATACACCGCTAAGTATCTCTACCTTGTCAGCCTCTTTTCTAGCTGTTTCAAATTCACTTTTTCCCGGCTTTCTGCGGTCGAGTTCACTTTGTATAAATGCTTCATCTATCTCTAAACCGGCAGGTACACCGTCTAGTATACACCCAAGTGCTGTTCCGTGAGACTCACCAAATGTTGAAAATCTTAATTTTTGACCAAAACTATTCAATTATTTTTCCTTCTTTAACATCTCTACTGCCAGCTTTGCCGCTTCCTGCTGTGCTATCTTTTTGCTTTTACCGATAGCTCTTGCATACTCTTTATCTTCAATATAAACGCCTACTTCAAACTCTTTTTTATGATCAGGTCCGCGAGATGCCAGTACTTTATACTCAGGAGTGATTCCAAAACGTGCTTGTGTTAGTTCCTGTAGAGTTGTTTTAAAGTCTCTAAAAAGTGAATCAAGAGAAATCTCTTCATGATTCTCTTCAATCAGTTTTATAGAGATCTCCTGCACTTTTTCTAATCCTGCTTCAAGATAAATCGCACCCATAATTGCTTCAAAAGCATTTGAAAGGAGTGATGACTTTTCTCTACCACCGTTGTTGTCTTCGGCATTCGATAAAAGAATGTAATCACCCAATCGTAAAGCACGTGCCAATTTATCAAAACCTGTTTCATTTACAAGCGAAGCACGAATTTTTGAGAGCTTTCCCTCATCAGAGTTTCTAAACTTTCTAAAAAGATATTCCCCCACTACTAAGTCGAGTACAGCATCACCTAGAAACTCTAAACGCTCATTATCGTAGGGCTGTTTATAGCTTTTATGTGTCAGCGCTTCGATAATGAGATTTTTATCTTTAAACTCATACCCTAACTTTTTTTCTAACGTATCTATTTTCTTGTGCATAATATCCTCATTATAAATTTTTCACTGCCTCGGCAGCATCACGAGCTAGTTTGTCACATCTCTCGTTTTCTATGTGCCCATCATGTCCCCGTACCCAATGAGCATTTATCTTATGTGGCTTTGATACCTCAATATACTCTTGCCACAAATCAGGGTTTTTTACCTTTTTAAAGTTCCGTTTAACCCAGTTGTCTAACCATTCATTGATCCCTTTAACTACATAGGATGAATCACTTACGATTTCAACATCACAAGGTTGTTTCAAAGCTTTTAACCCTTCTATAACACCTCGAAGTTCCATTCTATTGTTGGTAGTATGTTCTTCACTTCCGACGATCTCTTTTTCTTTATCTCCGTAACGAAGAATTGCTCCAAAACCACCCGGTCCTGGATTGCCTAAAGCACTTCCATCACTGAAAAGAGTTACTTTCTTCACTAAACTCCCTCATATAATCACGGCTAAGTGAGATCTCTATTGTAGCACTGTCTATTGCATGACAAGCACTACAGCGATTAAAAGCAAACGGATATGTACCTTTACAACTTGAACAGACATATTCAAATCCAAGTGTTGCATTTGCTTTTTTTTCAAGCTTAATAAGTATATCCAATTCAAATATAGAACTTGATTTTGCTAAACTTATATCCCCTCGTGCACTATAAAGTTCTCTTAAATAACCACTTTTTGAAATTATATCTAAATTAAGGTCTTTACTACGTAAATTCCATAACACTTGTACTAAAACATCAACTTTAGAATGGTCTAAATTTTCCCATGCAAGTTGAGGATTCACCCGAAATAGATACTCAAAGATCATGTAAATTAAATTATGATTTTGTTTATAAATATCTAGCAGTTTTTGTACTTTGGTTTCATCCTCCATCTTTACATCATTTAAGATCATAAGGGCGTTTAGATACTCTCTTTCTAAAGATATATCTTCTCCTAATTCATCTAAGGGTTCTAAGACATCCATTGCCGACTTATAATCTCTCATATGTTCATATACAAGTAATAGATAATTTAGTGCTTCGGGAGTACGGGGATACTTTTTTAAAATCTCTAAAAAGATCTGTTTTGAGCGTTCTAAAAAACCGGCTCTAAAATATGTTTTTCCGAGTAAAAACATTGTTTCTTTGGAGTTTGTCCCCTTACCCACTTCCAAAATTTCATTATATATCTCTATAGCTTTTTCATAATCTCCGTTTTTATAATAAGAGTTAGCCAATAAAAGCCATGATTTTTCAGAAAGTTCACCGCTTGATATTAACACTTTAAGTTCATTTTTTGATGGGAGTGTTTTAAACTGCTTTAAAAATCGATCTATATCTTTGTTATCCTCTTTTCGTTTATATCTCCCCCACCAGTAAGAGATAAAAGTGATAACAAAAATGATGGAAAAGAAGATAATAATAGAGAAGAGCGGATCACGAAACTCTATAAAAAAACTACCCATTTCTAATATACCACGATCCCGTAATCATTTTTGAGGTTATAAAACGTACACTCCGGAGTGATCTCAAGGTCTTTTGTACGCCCTAGCTGTATCAATGCATTTCTAGGAACTAAAATCCCGTTTTCTTTAAAAAACTTCTTGATATTCACAAACTTTACATCTTCAACAAACTTATATTCAAACTCTTTATGAAACTTCATTTTATCGGTCAAGAACAGATGTTCATTTACATGAAGTTGATCAGAAGCATACTTGATAGGGAGATATCCTGAGAGGTCTGTTAGTATCTCTTCTACATGCTGATATTTTTCGGGAAGTGTATTTTTTTGGATAAAAACATACTTGTTATTAAGTTTAAGTGTTGTGGAGTTTTTCCAGTATTTATATGCCGGATTGGAGATGCCAAGCTTACCGTATACTTCTCGCCAAAGCCAAAAAGAGTTAAGCGTATCTGGTAAAGCTGACATATATTCCCTTTTAAAATCTATTTATTAGATTATATACTCTTTTTTCAAATAGATTTATTAAAAGGGATTTTCACTCTTATGAAAATGTAGCTACTACAAGTTTCGTAACGATGAAACCACCGATTACTAACCATAAGAACATTGCACCTGCTGTGTAAAGCGGTGCTAAACCTAAACCTTTAAATTTAGAGAATATTGTCCCCATACCTAAAGCAGTCATTGCCATAGTTAATAAGAATGTATCGATCTCATTAATAACACTAACAACATCAGTCGGTACTAACTGAAGTGAATTAAACCCTGCCATACCGATGAAGTATACAGCAAACCAAGGTATAACAAGTTTTACACCACCTGCTGCTGAACCAGATTTTTTTGCTTCCATTGAAAGATAAATTCCTAAAAGAATAAGCATCGGTGCGATCATGATAACACGTGTCATTTTTACGATTACCGCCGAGTTTGCCATATCTGCCGGAGCACCAGCAATTGAAGCAGGAACAGCAACAACTTGTGCAACTTCATGAATAGTACCACCAACATAGATACCAAACTCTTGAGGAGTCATGTGTAAAAAGCCAGTTGCCGGTTCAATAACTGCCGCATATAATACCGGATACAAGAACATTGAGATAGTACCAAAAAGTACAACCATAGAAACCGCAACTGCCGTTTTATGCCCTTCAGCTTTAAGTACCGGCTCAGTTGCAAGAACTGCAGCAGCACCACAAACAGAAGCACCAGAAGCTGTAAGCATTGATGTTTCTTTATCCATTTTGAAAATTTTATATCCTAAGTACGATCCGAGAATAAATGTTGTCGCTAACATAATGAGAGACACCATAAAACCACTCATACCTACATCCATAATCTCTTGGAATGTAATTCTAAAACCGTAAAATACGATTGCAAAACGAAGAATTTTTTTCCCTGAAAATGTTATACCTGTTCCCCAAGCACTTGGGACGTGATTGTGTAAAGTGTTTGCATAGAATATACCTAAAACGATACCGATTACCAGTGGAGATATACCTAAAGCTTTTACAGCAGCAATATCTGCAATCATAGTTGCTGCCGCTGCAAAGATAGCAACAAATATAATTCCAGAGATTGTACCTTTTCTATTTTCTTTTGAAAAAGCCATAATTTACCCTTATTTTATTTTAAGCCGCAATTATAACAAAAACGACTAATACTAATCATTTACTTTTATCTCTAAAGCATTTTTTACAATGCCGTTGTCACTATCTTCTAATGAATTTATCTCTAGTCCTGTCACTCTTGCAGGGTTTAAGAGTTTCTCTTTTGTCAGATAATTCTCTATTACAAGCTGTCTATTTTTTGCAAGTGTTTCAAGTTCTGCCTGAGTCACTTCCTGAATCTCTATATCTAATGCCAACAGCTCTTTTTGATACACTCTCTCGAGCTCTTCACCCTTATACTCTTTTTCAAGTTTTTCCATCAGCTTTTCATCTCCGTCATCATCACGGAGATCTGCATAAATATCCTCTAAAAGATCAATTGTTAAAGCATTTTCTCTTTCGTTAATATTTTTTATACCGCTTTCTTTAACTACGATTGCTATTAATTTTTCTCTTTTTAATGCAAAGAGATCCGCTTCTTTATCGTAAGTTGCAGAGATCCCTAAATTAATTTTAGGACGTTTATCCATCATCTTGACTATATTGTCCAGTTTCTCTCTTTGTGAAGGTGTTATCACTGTTTTTCCGTTCTCAAACTCTATGAACGACAACTCTTCACCGTCAATCCCCATCATAGAACCAAGCAGTGCAAACGGTGCTGTTACAGCTTTTGTTACAAGGTTTGTAAATGCTTTCCAGATAACTGTGCCGTATTTAAAATCAGGTGCATCCACATTCCCCTCTACCGGCAGATTTAGATCAATAATACCTTCATTATCTTCAAGCAATCCGATCACAAAACCAAGCGGCAGATGTGTCACATTTTCATCTTCGATCTCATCACCTAATATGATCTTGTTAATTACAAGATTATTTTTCCCTTGAAGTTCAGAATTTAGAATCTTATAGCCCAGGTCAAGATAAAGTTTCCCAGAATCGATCTTATACCCTGCAAATGTGGCACTGTAACCGCTCAGTGCATTTAACTCTAAATTTTTAAAATTAAAATCTAGATCTGTGTAAAGTTTTGGACTTGAAGTATCTATGCTTCCAATAAGCGTCGTAGAACCATATTTGTCAACTTCACCGAGTAAATTTATATAACTTGTTTCACCCGGTTTGGAAGAGAGTACATAGATCACACCGTTTAGATCATGAATATCTGTTTGAAACTTAATCGGAATAGAAAAATCTGCAAATTTAGCACTTCCGTTTGAAACATTTACTTTTACAATTTTTATATCTAAAGGTTCACTTTTTTTCGTCTCTTTACTCTCGTTTGTATCCTGTTTTTTACTTAGTTTTGCAAAGTTGAGTGTTTTATTTTCATCTACAAAAGCATCTACATAAAATGAATCTACATCTACCTCATCAACATAAAGTCGATCAGGTGAGAGTTCATAGGTAAAATCTTTTACATCTAGCTTATTGAGTGAAAACAGCAGGTTATTATCTAATGTATTGTTGATAAACAGAGAACTAACAGCCAGTTTCCCTTTCACACTAAGATCGGGTCTGCTTTTTGACTTCGCATAGCTTGTTTTTCCGCTTAAAGCCAATTTCCCGTCTTCAATTTTTACATATGCAGATTCATTGAGATAAGGGTTTATATCTGCGATCGAAATATTTTTAATATTGAATTTTCCATATTGTTTTAAAGGAGTATGACGTAGTTTTCCATCAGCATAAACCCTTCCTCCTCTATTTATGCGCATAGAGGTTTTGTATGTTAACCAGCTGTTTTTATTACTGTCTATATCAAAAACAGAGATATTGATATTTGAGATAGTTTGTTTTGATTTTTGCTCCAACATCCTGTCATAAAAGTCAACTTTTCCATCATCAACTCTAAACTCTTTTACATTGAGATGAAAATTATTTTTGCTTTGCTCTTTTTTTACTGTTTTTGGAGCAGGTTTGGGAACAACAATATTTTCAATATTGAGTTTTCCGTTTTTATATCTTCTAAGATAAGGATTTAACCCTTCTAAGTTGATTTTTCCAATTACTAAATCCTCTTTGGCTAAATCAAAATTTATCCCTTCAAAACTAAAAGCATCAAACTTTAATAAACTCTCTTTAGAACTTCTTTTTTTCAATTTAAACTCATTAAGTGCTACTTGAGAGTCATCGAGTTTTAGATTGAACGTTCCGTTTTGATCGTAAGCAAAAAGATTCACATCTAGGCTTGTAAGCAGCGAGTCGAGTAAAATATCGTATCGTTTCAGTGAACTGCGTGCAGCTTGATCGATATAAGGGTTGTAATGAGTAACATCAAAATCTTTACACACTATATGCGAAGAGATATCAAGCGGCTTTTGAATAATTTTACCGCTAATTCTACATGAACTTTTTTCATTAATCAATGTAGAGAGTTGATAAGGAAATGGTTTTGAAGAGTTTAAGTGAATATCTTTAACACTCACATTAAGATCCCTAACTTTACTTACAACACTCTTCTCAACTGCATAATCTGTAAAGGTTGTAGAAATTTTTTCTAGATCGACATTATCGACAACTACATTCCATGGTTGTGAATCGTCGTTTGTTTGGTTTTGCTCGTTTGTCGTATCTATAACAAAATAGTTTTGAAGATCTATCTCACCGTTTTTAAGTCTATTGACATTAAGATGTAGAGAATCTAGTAAAACTGCTCCAATATGAAGTTGTTGCTTCATTGGTAAAAGGTCTACATTATTTACTTGAAAACTTTGCAGGTTAATAATATCTTCTGACTTATCTTTTGGTTTTATTCTTAACTTATTAATCGCAATATTCACATTTTCGACTTTCGTCTCGTCCAGTTTGTCTAAATTAATGCTAAAGTCGGCATTGAATGAAGCTTTACCGTCAGCTACTTCAAAGTTCAACATATCTTTTACATAGGTCCACTCCGTATAGAGCTGGTTCGCTTTAAAATCTATATGCCCGTGTAATGCTAACGGTTTAAATCCGTCAACTTGAGTATTGATCCTTAAAAATGCACCGTCACCTAGATTTGAATAAAAAGCAAAGGCACCCTTACTGGCATTGAAATCGTTTGTATCTATATTTTTTAAGCCCAAGTCCAGCTGATCAAATGTGAAATAAAAAGGTTCACTGCGAGTAAAATCTGCATAGTGTATTTGCGCATCATCTATATCCAGTTTTCCAATTATGATCCGTGGAGCAGTTGTGTTTGTTTCCTCTTTTACCTCTTGTGTTTGTTCAGCTTGTGAACTTTTCATTATATTTAATAGATTAATAGTTTTATCTACATTATTCACAATATAGATATGTGGTTCGCTGATCTCTAATTTTGCAATATTAAAGGCACCGTAAATTAAAGAGTATACATCAACGTCAACAAACAACGAATCTAAAGTGAGTAAAGGTTTCTCTTTAAGATCGTACAGCTTTATGCCCGAAATTTTTGCTTTAAATAAAAAAGGATTGATGTAAACAGTCTCTATCGAAGCTTTTGTGTTAGTGTTTTGTTCAATCAGTTTTGGAAGTTGGGATTTAATTACAAACGGAAGAATTAAAAAGCCGATAATGGCATAAACAAGGACAATATAAAGAAGATATTTTTGGATTGTTTTCATTGTACACTCCACACACGGTATATATGTGGAGTATATCTTATTTGATGTTAAAAGTGAATTACTTTAACTGGTTTTTACTAGGATAGATAAAAGTTGAATTTCTTAAAACTGAAATCTTCTCACTAGGTTTACCATCTTTATCTAAAGCATAAGCATGGATCTTAATAGGGATGATTGTATCTTCAATATCACTTTTTGCAAGATTGCCTACAGCTCTTAAAATAACAATTTTTTTCTTAATTTTTTCAGGAGTTACATTAAACGGTTTTAGTGGTCTTACCACTTCAATATCACCATCGTAACCTTCTGGCATCAACACCTCAAAGTAATACTTCATTTTCTCTCTTTGAGTATTTTGTACCAAGAATGTGTATGAGTTTTCTACAGTCACTTGATCGTTTTTCTTAGCGATGCTGTACGCCTGAGTCTCTTTATTAATATTTAAAAGCATGTGCTCTTTTGTTGTACTCATTAAACCTAAGATAATAGTGATAACGATTAAGATCGCACCATATGCTAAAACTTTAGGACGGAAGAACTGAGTTTTCCCTTTTCTGTCAACAATCTCGTAATCACTTGACCAAGTAACAAGTGACGGCTTGCCTAGTTTACCCATAACAGTAGTACAAGCATCTACACACTCTAAACAGTTGATACACTCTAACTGTAACCCTTTACGAATATCGATATGTGTAGGACAAACAGTTACACACTTCTCACAAGTCGTACATTCAGCTGTCTCATCAACGGCAAGTAGATCTTTTTGCTTAGTAAAGCCTTTTTGACCTTCCTCATCATAAATAGTTCCACCACGATACTCATCATAAAGTGCCATAACCGTATGTTCATCATATAGTACTGATTGTACACGAGAATAAGGACAAACATATACACAGAAGTTCTCTTTCATAAATACGATATCATAAATCAAGAACAGTGCTACACCGATAACAAAACCAATCATCACTCCATGTTCAGCAGGATTGTTCAGGTAGTTAAAAAAGTCTTCCGGCGGAACAAAGTACCACATGAAATCCGCACCTGCAATAAGTGCTAAAACAGACCAGATTAATATAGCTATAACCTTCTTCACTTTATTCTCAGGTTTAGACATGTCAGGCTCTTGCTGCTTATTAGCAATACGTTTTCTTAATCCTAAAAGTTTTGTCTCGATTAAGTCACGATATACAACTCTAAAGATAGTCTGCGGACATAACCACCCACAAAATACACGACCACCGACAACCGTCATACCAAAGATACTGATAAACAGTAACATCAGTAAAAATGGCATTAAATACAACTCTTGCATATCAAATTGAATAAAAGCAAGGTGTAACTTCATCTTATCAAAGCTTAATAAGAATAAATGGTTTCCATTTACCGATATCCAAGGGATCACTAAAGATACTACAGTCGCTAATACAAAGATATAATAACGCTTATATCTCCACGGTGAAGGTATCTTAAAGTCCTTCTTTTCTGTTTCTTGACTCATACAACTCTCCTAAATTTTAATCTCATATAATCTCAGCTATTCTGGACACACTATAGTATTGATGATATGCTCTTCAGCATTATCCGGGGCTTTTGGCAATAATGAACCAAAAGCTACTTGTTTAAGTTCACGCGATTCAACGTAATCTTTTAAAGAGCTTCTGCTCACCCCCAGTAATCGTGCTATTTCGCTCACACTTTTACCATCTTGTATATATTTTACAATCTCATTTATGTATACATCAAACTTCGAACTAGACTTGCTTCCCTTTGGTCGCCCAATTGAACGCTTCGATTCCTCTTTAAGCTTTTGTCGTAGGTGGTCCATGAGACCAAGTACCAACATCGCACTACTTTCTTGAGACATTATAACATTTTGCTTAATAAAGTGAACATGAAACTGGTTACGCAATAAACATGAAAACATCTGAATCAGATCTTCCATATTTGTTGTTAAAACCCAAATATCACTTACAAGTAAAGTAGAACCAGATTGAGACTGGAAATAGTGTGTCACTTCTTGACGTTCATCTAGACGCTTATTTTGTGAGGTGTAATCTATAAACTCATCGTCAATAACTAAATTGTTAGTCAAAGCATACGAATTTATAAGCTGCAGCTGCTCATGAACAGCATCAAAGTTTTTCTCTGGTCTAATATAAGCAAGTATCATTAGCGAATTAACTCCACATAAATTTGATTTTCATCGTCATTATATCAGCTTCTGATGTTAAAAGTCAATATTTAAATATATTTTTTCGTCATTTTATTTTTTGAGAGAAAGAAAAAGGGGAAGAAAACAAAGTTGTAAGAGGGAAAGCCCCCTCTTATTACCAACCGATACCAAGACCTACTACGTATCTACGATCTTCTAACTGACCGATAGTTGCACCAAGTTGTTCTTGGTATGTTGCTGCTTGTATTTTTAAGATTGCCAGCTGCATATCTACACCTGCTGTATAAGCACCTTGATAAAGCCCTCCGTTTAATGTCATCATAAACCAAGAGTTATCGATAAGCCCGATAGTTGCACCTGCTCTTAAATGTTGCATCAATTCAAAGTTTGATTCAATACTTTTATATGTTGGAACACCGGCTACAGTATCAATAACACGTGCTTGTTGTGCATTGAAAATATCAACATAATCAACTGAAAGTTTAAACATATCCGTAAATGGAACCTCCGGTGCTATTGCAAGACCGACATTACAAGTCATAGGTTGTGCACCGTAAGCATCAAAGTCTAAATTACCGATATTCATAACACTAAAACCGATAGAAGTGTTAAGTGCATCAATACTGTCACTAATTTTTGGAGCATACAATAAACCTATATCTACACCAAATCCAGAATTTTTCTCTTCATAAGTATCTCGTATATATGTTTCTAGATCATCGTTATGTTGTGAGATCTCACCTGCATCTAATCCTGCTTCATAAGAGTATTGTGTTATATATTTTGCACCAACACCTATAGTAAGATTCCCAGGTAGAACATCATCAAACTTTTGTGCCACACCTAAAACAACACCGCCGTATGCTCTTGAGTGTGTCTCTAAAACACCATTTGCTCCACTGTTTGCGTGTGGAATTAGGTTAAGATCAGCTGCACCTAAAAGTCCTATACTAAATGCAAGGTCATCTTCTGTATGGTATGAAACAGAACTGTAGTTAGATACATTAGCATGGAATGCATCTCCAGAGTATTTCTTTGCTACATCGAGTACCTCTTGATCTGTATTGGCATTATCAAGATCATCTATAAAATCTTTTATACCGCTTGAAGCAGAAGCCGTTAAACCTAAAAGCTCTACCTCAACACCATGACTTTTTTTGATGTTGATTAAACCTGCCGGATTGTAAAAAACTGCCGTAGAGTATCCACCTACTGCAGTATTTGCAGAACCTGCACCTACTATTCTCGGGTCTTTATATAAAAACTCTTGTGTTGAGATATCTGCGTAAACACCTGTTGCAGCTGTGATTAAAGCTAGTGATATTATTTTTTTCATTCTCTATTCTCCAAAATTTACTGATTTAGGTAGTTTAAAATATCTTGAATCGTTACATTTGCATCTGCATTAACATTCATATCTGTTTTAAATTCATCAATACTTTGTTGGATATCTGGATCATCTATTACACCTGAAATTGCATCCGTACCGCCATTTAATGCATCTACTAACAATTGTGTCATATCTTTTGTGTCACCGTTGCCGAAATCAACCGGACATGCATAACATTCTAAAGTTGTATCGTTTATAGAACCGTCTAAATTTTCTATTCCCTCACAAAGAGTCGTACTACCATTTAGATCACAATAACCGCTAGTTACAATTGTAGAACCATTTGTATCACTAGGAGAGGTACTGCTTGCTAAGCGATAGAATGTTCCTCCACCAACAACACTTACTTCTAAATGTTTATAGTCTGTGCCATTTATTGTTACATTAAAATCATTAATAACTGAACCATTTGGAAGTGTACTGTTTGTAGCCCAGGCAATAGCATCTAAACTTGCTTTCATATCATCCGGTGTCGTACCTGTAGAACCTTCAATAGATGCTACAAGGGTATCTACATCACTTGTTAAATATGTCATACTTGTTGCAGTAGTGATTGCTTGATTGAAACCAACATATAAACATGCATTATCCTCACGTTGCGTACGGTTTGCATCATTGGTACAATCTGCTATAGTTGCATTCGGATCGATTGATAGAAGGAAATAAGTTGCCGATTTATCTAATAACGGTAAAGCATTTGCACTTTTATTTTCATTAACACTTTGCATAAAAGCTGAAAATGTATTTCCGCCTACACTATCACTTGCCGTTACAACCATACTCACGGCATCACTAACACCAAATCCTGATTGTCCCATATATGCAGAAGCTAAATAGAAATATTTGTCACTGTCACTAAAAGTAGTTGAACACTCCCCTTCTAACTTACTGATAGCTGTAGTAAAATCACCCTCGTCAATAGACTGTTGTACATCTATACGACAACTTGTTTCATCATTTCCACAACCGGAAAATAATAAAGAAGCTGTTAGCATTGACACTGAAATAACTTTTTTATACATAAAATCTCCTATAAAAATATGGTGGATTATATCATGATTTAAAACATTTTGATTACAAGCGATTGCTTAAAAATGATTCCCAATAAATTGGCAAAGAGATCTTTATGCTCCTTTTGGATAAAATAAGAAAAAATATTTCATAGAAGATACAGCAGATATGACAACAAAACAATACATCTTAGAAACAATCAAAAAACGCCCTCTTATTATTGATGGTGCGATGGGTACTCAACTCCAACAACGTGACGAGCAAATCCCCAAAGAAGCATGGGAAGGCAACGAAGGGTGTAACGAACTTTTAAATGTTACTGCACCTGAGGTGATGAATGATATTTTCAACGCTTACCTGACAGCCGGAGCTGATCTCATCACTACAAATACATTTGGCTCATTTGCATGGGTATTAGATGAGTACGGTATCTCCGATCGTGCCTATGAGCTTACAAAGGCAGGAGCTGCTCTTGTAAAAGCAAAGTGTGAAGAGTTCTCTACACCTGAACAACCGAGATTTTGTTTAGGTTCAATCGGTCCGGGAACAAAACTTCCATCACTCGGGCATATCACTTACGATGAGATGTATACAGGATATACTGAATTTTGTTTAGGGCTTATCGACGGTGGAGCAGATATCTTTTTACTTGAAACTGCGCAAGATCCGCTTCAGATCAAAGCAGCGCTTCATGCATGTCAAGAAGCTTGTCGACAAAGAGATGTAGAGATCCCTATCATGGTTTCAGTGACAATCGAACTTAGCGGAACTATGCTTATAGGTACCGATGCAACTACGATCGCAGCTATTTTAGAGCCGTTTGACATTATCTCACTAGGATTTAACTGTGGAACGGGACCGGATCAGGTTGAAAAACATATCAAAACATTAAGTGAGCTTTGGAACAGACCTATTAGTGTCCATGCCAATGCAGGATTGCCTCAAAACCGCGGTGGCTACACTTACTATCCGATGGGACCTGACGAATTTGCAGACAAACAGGAAAACTTTTTAAAATACGACGGCGTAAGCTTTTTAGGAGGTTGTTGTGGAACAACTCCGCAACACATCCGTGCACTGGTTAACCGTGTAAGTGAGATACAGCCAAAACCTGCAACAGGAAAACAACCGACATCTTTAGCATCTCTGTTTAATACAGTTGCGATCAAACAAGACCCAGCTCCGCTTCTAATAGGTGAGAGAAGTAATGCAACCGGTTCAAAAGCTTTTCGTGAACTTCTTTTAGACGAGGATTATGAAGGAACCCTAAGTGTCGGTCAGCAACAAGTTCGTGCCGGAGCACACCTTCTTGATGTGTCTGTTGGTTTTGCGGGACGTGATGAGTCTAAAGATATGGATAAGGTGATGGGACTTTATGCACAAAAGATCTCTCTGCCGCTTATGCCTGACTCTACACAGGTCCCTGCTCTTGAAATTGCACTTAAAAATATCGGCGGAAAAGCTATTATCAACTCTGTGAATCTTGAAGACGGAATTGAAAAATTTGATGCTGTTTGTAGCTTGGCCAAAAAATTCGGTGCAGCTTTAGTATGTCTTGTGATCGACGAAGTTGGTATGGCAAAGACGGTTGAGAGAAAACTTGAAGTAGCTGAGCGTATCTATGAGTTAGCTACACAAAAGCATGGAATCAATCCCGAAGATCTGGTATTTGACCTTTTAACATTCACACTCGGTAGTGGGGATGAGGAATACGTTGATGCTGGAATCAATACGATCGAAGCAATTAGAGAGTTTCAAAAACGCCATCCGGAAGTTGGAACGACACTCGGGCTTTCAAACATCTCTTTCGGTTTAGACAAAGATGCGAGACCATACCTTAACTCGATGTTTTTACACCACTGTATTGAAGCGGGACTAACATCGGTTATTATTAACGTAAAACATATTATTCCTATCAACAAGATCTCAAAAGAGGATCAAGAGATATGTGACAACCTCATCTTTAACCGAGGAGAGGAACCGCTATTTAAATTCATTGAGCACTTTAGTACTAAAGAAGCGGTAGATTCTGAAGCAGAAGATGCCGAGTATCTTGCTATGAGCGATGAAGAGAAGATCAAAAAACTTCTTATGGACGGTGATAAAGAGCGTATGATTCCTCTTGTGGAAGAGGCTCGCCATAAAATTGCACCTGAAAAGATCGTAAATGAGATCCTCATTGATGCTATGAAAGTGGTTGGTGAACTATTCGGTTCAGGTCAAATGCAGCTTCCGTTTGTACTTCAATCAGCTGAAACGATGAAAAAAACGGTTGATCACTTAAACCCATACCTGCCGAAAGTTGAAAAGAGTGTAGATACAACTTTAGCACTCGGAACGGTAAAAGGGGATGTTCACGATGTTGGTAAAAACCTCGTTGACATCATCCTTTCTAACAACGGTTATAAAGTACAAAACCTTGGAATAAAAGTGGAACTAGACACTTTCTTAGAGACTATGGAAAAAGGTCATATCTCAGCTCTTGGAATGAGTGGTCTACTTGTTAAATCAACTCAAGTGATGAAAGAGAACTTGGAAGAGTTACAACGCCGCGGTATTAAAATTCCAATTTTACTCGGTGGAGCCGCTCTTACTCGTAGTTTTATCGATGACTTCTGCCGTCCTATTTATGATGGACCAATCTTTTACTGTAAAGATGCTTTTGACGGTGTAACGGCAATGAGCCGTATTGAAGCAGGAAACTTTGATACCAACTTACATCCAGATGCGCCGGAAGTGGAACATAAAGAGAAAAAAGAGGTAGTAATTCCCCCATTTCATGAGCTTACAATGCCTGATCGCAATGTCACTGTACCGACACCTCCATTTTGGGGAAGACGTGAAATAAAACTTACACAGCAACAGATCGAGATGGCGTTTGAATGGATCAATCACAAAATCCTTTTCAAACAAAGATGGGGTTACAACTCTAAAGGTCTTAGTAAAGAGGCGTATGAAAAACAGCTTGATGAAGTGGTTTGGCCAGCATATGAGAAACTAAAACAAAGATTCTTGGATGAGAAACTGTTCGAACCGACTATCCTTTACGGTTATTGGCCATGTAGAAGTGATGACAATTCACTGCTAATCTTTGATGAGAGTGAAGGATATAACAGTGAAGATCAGATCAACCGCGAACCGCTTGAACATGTAATAGGGCGTGCAGAGGAGATACTTACGTTCCCTCGTCAGACAAAACAACCGCACCGTGCTCTTAGTGACTTTTTCCACTCTGATCGTCATGATGTAATCGCTATGACTTGTGTCAGTGCAGGAGCCAAACTAAGTGCAATAGAGAAAGAGATCTACGATCGCGGTGATTATACGGAGTATTATCAAGTACATGGTCTTGGTGTTGAGCTTGCAGAAGCGTTAGCTGAGATCGCACACAAACAGATTAGACTTGATCTAAACATTGCCGAGAACGAAGGTGCTACACTTGCAGATGTACAGATGAATAAGTATCAAGGTTCACGTTACTCATTCGGCTATCCTGCATGTCCTGATCTAGAACTCAACCGTCCGCTCTTTAACCTACTCAAACCTGAAGAGTTTGGGATAGAACTAAGTGAAACGTTCCAGATCCATCCGGAACAATCAACGAGTGCATTAGTTGTGTATCACCCTAATGCAACGTATTATAATATATAGCCTCTAGGCTATAGAATTTAAAAGTTCCTGCAACTCAGAGAACTTATTAATTTTGTAGCTAGCATCTGAAAAATCGTGTGTTCTAGTAAACTCATTGTGCACTATTACACACTCGATAGAAGCATTTACAGCTGAACTAAGCCCACGTTTTGAGTCTTCAACGATGATGCACTCCTCTTTTGTTGCACCAAATAGCTCCAAGCCTTTTAGATATGGATCGGGATGGGGCTTTGCACGTGGATAATCCTCTACACATAAAACAAACTCCATAAAATCTGTTATTCCCCGCCCACTATGAGCAAGCTCGAAATCCACTCTTCTTGAAGTGGTAACAATTCCCATTTTATAGTTTTTGCTCAGCTCTTTAAGAGTATCTAAAACTCCCTCTATAGCTATCTCTTTTGTTTTTATATGCTCTTGATAATACTCATCTCTTTTTTCTCTGGCAATTACGATCTCATCTTCACTTATCCCTATCTCTTCAGCTATAACCCAAGCACGCTGTCCTTTGGCCATTATCTCCATATAGCGCTCAAAAGTGAGCTCCAAGTCAAAGAACTCTTTTAAAGCTCTCTTACTTGCTTCAAAGTACCACATCTCGGTTTCTATTAAAACACCGTCATTATCAAATAATATATATTTTTTCATACAAAAATTATACTCTATCTTCTCCTATAACTCAAAGCCTCCAACATATGCTCTTTTTTTATCTCTGTAGATTGCACAAGGTCAGCAATCGTTCTTGCCACCTTTTGTAGTTTTTTAATACTTCTAAAACTAAGTGCAAATCGATTAACGGCTAAGTCTAAAACATCTTTTGCACCACTCTCTATTATGCAAAAATGTTCTATCTCCTCATCACTCATTTTTCCGTTAAAACTTTTTTGTCCCCTTTGTCTTGCAAAAATCTGAGCCTCTAATACCACTTTATGCATCTCTTTTGAACTGTACGAAGGTTGATCGTCAGCTGCTACATTTTGCATAACAACATTTATATCAACCCGATCTAAGAAAGGATCACTCAGACGGTTTTTGTACCTTTGGATCTCTAACTCGTTACAACGGCACTCTTTTGTTTCATCTAGCAGATTACCACATGGACAAGGGTTCATAGCTCCTACAAATAAAAAGTTTGCCGGATAGTTCACCTTTGAATTCACACGAGATATCCTAATCTTTCCATCTTGCATCGGTTCCCGTAAGGACTCTAAGACATTTTTTGAAAAATGGGGCAGTTCATCAAAGAAAAGAATTCCATTGTGTGCCAAGCCAACTTCACCGATCTTAGCCTTATGACTCCCTCCTCCAAAGATACTTGCCGATGTGGACGAGTGGTGAGGATTTTTAAAACTTCTATGGGGTTTAAATGTGGGCTCATCCCCTTCAAGAACATCTAGTTTGGCAATCTCTAGGATTTCAGAGTTGCTGAGTGCTGGCAGTATATATCTAAGACGGTTAGCGATCATACTTTTTCCACATCCAGGACTCCCCTCCAAGATGATATTGTGAAAACCTGCCGCTGCAATGATCGAAGCACGTTTTGCAACCTCCTGCCCTTTTACATCATAAAAATCCTCTTTATACTCTTTTATGTAGTAAAGTTTCTCTCCGTTTATCTCAAAGTTTGGATGAGGAAGCTCATTACTCTGGCTTTGAATTACAAGATTCTCCTGCTCTTTTAAAAGTGCTACCGCTTCATTTAAACTCTCCACTCCAAAAAAAGTGACGTTTGGAATTTTTTGGAGTTTGTCTAAAGCTTCTTTTGGAACTATCGCTTTTTGTATAAGGTTTTGATTTGCCAAGGAGAGTATTAGGGGATAGAGTTGAATATTTTCCTTTACAATCCCGTCAAGCCCGAGTTCCCCAAACACAAACCAGTCATGAAAACCCTCTTCTGCATCGTTAAGCAGGATTAAAAGTGCCATTGAGAGGTCAAAATGGCTTCCAGATTTATTTAAAAATTCTAACATATGACTTAGCTATGAATAGTTTAAAAACAGCGTATTTGCTTACTACTTTTAATTTTCATAGGACTATGAATCTTCAATTCATACTTCTATAACTATGAATTTAAACACAAAGGAAAAAAATGGAATTAAATACAAAACAAAACGAAGTCTTAACAGAGATTTTTAATCTCTTAAATATTCAATTAATACAGGAACTAAAAATTACAATCCCTCCACATATCTATCACCCTTTACCAAAGGATTTTAAAACAGTTAAAAGTTCACATATAGAGTATTTAAGTAGTCATTATATTCAAATTATTGCTTTTTCTTCTAAACTACATCGACAAATAAAAATTTGGTTTGGTCCACAAAGAAAACTTAAACTTCCTAATGAAATAATCATAGAATTTGAGTATGCTCCAGAAATTATCTTTCAAATAATTAAAATTATTGAACCAAAAAAACTTCAAATAATAACTTCTAATACTTTATTTGAAAGAAATTCTATTTATGATAAATCGTTTTCAACATTTGATGAATTTAGTAGTAGCTGACTATGTCGAAATAAACGTTCCAATATTTGAAAATGCAAGATATATGTATAATCCATAAAATATTGAAAACTATCATTTTTCAGAAGAAATAGAAAGGCCATGAGAATAACCGAAATAATAAGCTATACCCAATAATATAACCAACCATATAATTTTTAAAAATATACTTGTCTTTCTTTTTTTATAATCAGGTGAGAATATATCATCTTCTTTAATATATCTAATCTCTGTTGTAGGTAAATCCTTACAATCACCCATACAAGAGTACTGATACAATGTGGACATAAACCTAACATATCCCTTACAGTTACCAGTGAACTTACCTAATATTCTTTTATATTGATTAGCTCTACATTTTGTATAATCTTCAATAGCCTTAGTAGCATCTTCTTGTTTCGATAACGGTTGCTTCGTGCATAGTACCCAATTGATATTTATATTTTTTCGTAAACATAGTTCAACAATATTTTTAAGTGGGACTATGCCTCTTCTTCGTTTATTGGAATAGTTTTGAGGTTTAAGTCCTAATGCTTCAGCGATCTCTAAATCCTTTGCTTTACTCAGTCCATCTTCTTTAACTATTGAAGCAAGCTTTCTTTCTAATTCATCATCAAATTCATATGTTACATCCTCTAAACTATTAAGATAAACCTGATATTCTTCTTGAGCTTTCTTTAATGCATCTTTGTTTCCAGAAAATACTTTACCTATTTCCATTTTCTTCACTTTCTCTAGTTTGTCTTACTATTTAACTTTTTGAATACTATTCTTTGGAAATATAAGTCCTTCTGTTGTCATTATGGGGATATTTCCAGGCATACAAAGTAAATCTTGTTTAGGTATATTAAAATCCTTTGTATAAGTTTCCTCAAGATTTTTAATGACTTCTTTATCTTTTAATAGTTCTATCTCTCTACATTCGTCAGCAATAATATTAGAAATATTATAAACATATTTAAAAATATCAATTCCCAGTTCATATATTTTATTATCAATTAATAGTTCTGCTGAATTCGAGAAAATATCAACATTATTAATTATTTCATATTCAATATATTCACATGCTAATTCAATTTGTTTTTCAACATATTTTTTATTCTTATTATTATTTATAAAACTTTTAATGGCTTTTGCAAAATCTTGAATTGAAATAATAAGATGTCTATTGTTGTGATAGACAGCCCATTCTTCTAATTCCACAAAAATACTATATTCTTCTATATCCTCAACATGATGAAAATAATTTCTAATAATTCTTAAAATGACAAATTCAGGAATATTTTTAATATTACAATTAAACTTATCTCTCAGTTTATCACCAACTGAATGTAAATTTTCCAAATAATTCATAAAAGTTGTCATACTACGTTTTTCAGTATTCTCAATTTTTAATAATATAGCTTCACTTTCAAAATATCTATCTATAAATCTATTATCTTCCATGCATCCTCTTTCAGTATATAAAGGTATTCCTATTACCTTGTTTTCTTTCAATTCTTTTATTACGTTCTTCCTCCCATTCAGAAGGAGGATATTGTTTATTCCAAGCATTATATTTTTGAAGTTCTTGTTTTGAAAGTTTCATTCCGTATTGTTTATTAAAATAAAGATAGTCTCTAGCTATTACACCTCTTAGTTCTTCTTTGACTTTGACTCTTTTAGCTTTAAAATCTACTTCAAATTTACATTGTCCATATTGACTATATACTGCTTCTTCAAAATCAAATCTAAAGTTGCTTCTATCACCATTTAGTTCACCGATAGCAGGAAAGAGGTTATGCATATCAGCTTGCATTATTCTAAACTCTTTACTTACTTTCTCACAACACTTACGACCTTTGTATTGCTTTCCTTTAGATGATACACATTTAGGGTTTCCTTCTCTCCAACAAGAGAATTGTCTACCAAAGTTTTCAGCAGGGATTATATGTTCCCACTCTATGCGTCTAGCTCTTTGGTTGACTTTACCTTTTTTAGTATATTCATTTCTAGGCATATAACCACAACTATTTCTATCAATCATATTCTTCTTGTCTTTATAGTTGTACTTACAATCACAATAAACTGTTGTTTGATGATCAGCATAGATTTTACGGAGTTCTTTTTTTGATTTACTAAATGACTCATTTTGAGCGAAAAGAAGTGTTGTTAACAATAGAAGTAATAATACTTTTTTCAAAACTATCCTTATGAATTCAAATCGAATGAATGATTACCAATGCTACAGGCATCATTTGTTATTATGTAATTTAGTGCACTATCCACTACTATACATTTTTTGGATTGTGTTTCCAAGAAAAACAACATTCCATTCTCTATAACTATTTGAAGATTTATATCTGTGAGATTTAAACGTAATTTAGAATTCAATTCAAATAATATTTTATGTTTATTGAGAAATAAAGCATTTTCACATTTATTAATTTGATCAAAAAGACCATATATGTTTCTCGTCCAGTCGATTGAATGACCACTCAATGCAATACCACTTACAATATAAAACTTTCCATTTATTTCTATAGATGAATTTAAGTGTGCATTTAAAAGCTGTTTTGTCGTATCTTCAGAGTAATGATCTATTCCAGATATGCCTTGCATTTCAAATGGCTTTATCAAATACTCCCAATTGTTCTGAATTATTTTAAATATATCTTCTTTATATGGAAACTCATGTGGATATATATTAATAAAATACACCTTATCTTTATCAACCCATGTAAATAACAATTCGTCCCGTCTTTTGGTAAAGTTTATCCCTTGCTTTTTAGTTTTCTCTCGCTCATTGCCAAGGTGAAAATGATGAATACTAAACGCATTTAGCATTAAATCTATATCTCTTTTTTTCGCATCATTCACCGGATAATCAACTACTCCTTTACTTAAAAAAGGTGTTAAATCTTCAGCATTTTTAAATTTGTATGCAAGCTTATTAACTGCTTTTTGAAGCTTTTTATTTTTCTTGTAAAGAGGATTATTACGGAGTTCATCAGACATAATAACTTCTCGTCTACCATACCCAATAAATCTTTTTCTCCAATTTATATAACTGTGCATTAAGTCAACTAGACCAATAGAAGCATCAACTTCTTGATCATAATTGTCAAACTCTTTTATAATGGAGTTTTTAATATTGTTTTCAAAGTCTATATTATTTAGTCTTAGCTCGTTCATGAATTTTCTTTTTAAATAAATAGTTTTTACATTTTATCATTTGACCAATAAGGAGAAGATACCTAAACAGTTAAATACTGCACTAAGTGCGATCATAATTATCTTTTTTTATTGGACTGAGATACCAATGAAGCTGCTAAACCTTTAGTATCATCATTGTATTTATTACTTTTCATTACATCAGATGCTTTTGTTTCCATAGCTTTACCTGTTTCTTTGTTGGTATTAGATTGAGACAAAGCTGATGCTGCTAAACTTTTTGCTGTTTTTGATGATTTTGGATCTCTCAAAACCTTTGAAGCCTTTGAAGCCATTTTTTTTGATGTTTGTTTTTTGTTCATAATATTATCCTTATCAGTTAACAAATTGCCTTTTAAAACTTACTAAGAGACGGTCTTACTAAATTCTATTTATGTTCAAGCAAAATATTTGCACCTTGACATTTGCAACTGTGATTCATATCACGTTTAGTATTGCTGATTTGGCTTATAAATTTCCAACCGTCATTAATAGCATCTTGCAAAGAGCGATATCCTGTATTTGCCTCATTTGCTTCTATACAAATATTGGCACAAGTACTTTCAGTACCGCTATAAGCCCATGAGTCATAAAATGTCATCATAAATTGACCGTTACGATCCCTTAGTTTTTGAATCAATATTTCTTTCTCTTTTAAAGCCTGTTTTTCTGCTAATTTTTTAAGTTGTTGTTCATTTGCTAGTTGCATACGGTAATCCTGTTTCTGCTGCTCTAGCATTGCTAAACGATCATTAAACGCTTTTTTTGTAGTTACAGAGTAATCAAAATATCCAGATTTCTCATTTTTTCCATACATAAAGTATATAGGCTTATTGTCTACAAAACAGGCTTTTCTGTAAGGTACGTTTATAAAATCAAAATCAAAATCCTTCTCGATACCCGATTTCGCTTTACATAGAATTGGTGCAAAATAATACGTTTGGCCAAATTCATATTGATATTTCTTCTCTCTAACTTTGTCGAACTTAGATAAACCTCTTTTTTTCTCCAATATCCCTGAAAAAGTATCTAGTGACATATTAGCCCATTTATTTGTATCATCTTGAGCAGGAAAAGGTGTCCCACTACATCCATTCATTAAAATAGTAAATCCTAATATACCTATAGATAATCCATGTTTTAATTTTATAAACACTACTACTCCTTCTAATTAAATTTTTTCAATTTATAAAAACAATATTATGTTATTATGTTAAAAATAAACATAAAAAGGGCTTAGTATGAAAGCTATTATTACTATTTTGTTTACAACTTTACTTTTATTTGCTGAAAATACTCAGAAATGCAATATCCAAGGTAATGTAGTTGAGAAACAACAGATAAGTAAAGATACTAAATTTGATGAAGTTAAACAAAGAGGATGCTGTTCTTGGCATGGTGGTATAAGTGGATGCTCGAATGGTAGAGTAGTTTGTAATGATGGTACTTATAGTCCATCTTGTACCTGTGTTATTCCATTTAGTCCACTGGGATAATAACTTTAAATAAAATTTTCTAAGAATTTTAATTATTTTAATATTATTAAGTAAGGAATAAACATGTCAAAATCTGTATCACCTACATACTATGTACTATTAACAGTCAGTACATGCCCTGTTGCAGTTCCACTACAAGATTATTGTAGAAAATACCCAGAGGATCCAGAATTCATCAAAGAAAACTGGAAACTTATACAACAAAGTGGGGACCAAGATAATGAAAAAATTATACTTTGTAGTAAACCAGAAGAATGGTCATGTCTAAATAGATAATAATACAACAAAGAAACTCTAAAGTGGTATCGCTAAATGCGACACCCTGAACATTCCTATGCTTTTAACAATATCTCAAGATGTATAGTCACAAAATGTTACCACAAAATATTTATTACATAGTGAACTATACAACTATACGCGCAAATCTGAAAAAAGGATTATCTTGATTTATAAAGATTTTATTGATTTTTACTTTTGAATCAGACGTGAAGACATGGACAATATTCTGATGATGTTGAAATTCTCCCCGCAGTAGTCCAAAGAGCCAATCTCGTTCTTGTAATAATAAAATATCTGTAAAGTTATCCATCCAGATCACTATATTCTCTTGTTTATCTTCCGTTTTAGTAATAAATTCTAAAGCTTCAGATACCGCATAATAATCGTCTTTAGGTAGTTTTACATCTAAAGTATTGTCAAACAGTTGTTTATATTGTTCCAATAATTGTTTAGCTAAGTCTCGAGCATTATGAATATTTTTAAAATCTATATAAATCACTTTTTCTTTTATATTGAGTTTAGTCTTATACTCATTGAGGAATTTATTATTATCTATATTATCTTCAATAAGAACGATACTTTGTCTACAATTTTCAATGTAAAAATCGAGTTCTTTACATTTTTTTTCTAGAGCGAACGACATATATAACTACTCCTCTTTGCAATGGTATTTTAAACAAATAATACACATAAATTATATCATTACAACTAAGAAAGGTATTTATGTCATTACTGTTATTGTGCTATAATTACAAAAAGAGAGTATATCAATTATGACAAGTAGCAATAAAGATTCTGCTTCAGTATCATGCCCTATCAATAGTAATATCTCAAAGATGAATGCTGCACTAAAAAGAATGCCTATTGAAAATAAAATCCCTGAAAGTGCTATTGCTGCTATGAAATCTTTAGCCGAGAGTAATAAAAAATATCTTCGCAATCACTAAGCTGATTGAATCTTTTACAGAAATATAGTAATTTAAAATATGCTTTCTTGTTCGATATAAAATCTATCGATCATATTACCCACTCTATTCTCAGTACTAACTTTCCCAAAATAAACTAATTCATTTTCATTAATTACTTGATAAATATAATACTTGGTACCTATCATTGCTAATCCATACAGTTCTTTTTTATAACTGATTAGTAGAAGATTTCTACCTGTATGCAATAAAGCGTACTCTTTGGTTAATTCTTCTTCTCTATACTTAATTTGAGCCTTATAATAGTTTTTCATCGTATTTATTGTTCTAACATCATCTTTGGATAAAACATGACTACTGATTCCCAAGTTATCTAATAAATCTATCTCTTGTACTACTATCTTCTCATAAAGTGCTTCTTTATGTATTGCAATATTGTAAGAATCTTTTTCCGATATCTGTAGATTTGCTATTATTGCCCTTCTTGCTCGTTCTACTTTAGCTCTTTTTTGTTCAAGGTCCCCTTGAATATAAAATTGTTTTTTGGCTTCAATTGTATTGTCTATAATCCTTTTAAAAAGCCTACGTCCTCTTTCTAGTCTTTCATGCCACTTTATACTTTTAAAGTCCACAAGTGATATTCGTAGAGCCTCTTTCAAAAGTTTGTCTATCTCTTTATCAACTATCTTCTTGTTTCTTCTATCTTCAAAATAGAGCATACACTTTTTAAATCCTAAAACAGAGAAAATCATTGCATCATACTTTGCACCAAGCCAAGAATATTTTCCCCCAGAACCTTTAACATATTCCATGGCATTTAAAATGTCCCTATCAAGAGAAAGTTCAAAATGTTTTTCTAAACAAGAAGATCCAACAGATATCTTAGAATGATTAAATTTGTTTTCTATTACATATCTATTAGTTAAATTGGTTTTTCCACATATACAAGCTGTAGTGTTTTTATCGTGATATTCCATACCAGATAATTCCCATTCTGAAATATTAAAAATATGGCTTTCACAAAGAAGAGATACTCTATCAATAAGGGTGTCATTCTGGTTTTTTGTTCTTTTATGAGACAAATCAATAAAACCAGCATTGTAAATTTTTTCTATTTTATCTTTCGGGATATTTTCATAGATAGCATTGGCAATAAGAATATAATTTTGTTTGTGAGATGTCAACAACTTTCCCATACAATATAATTGTTCTACAAACAATTATATTATGATAAAGTAAAAATCATAATTAATACATTTTACTTTGAGAATATAAAATTAATTATGATTGTTAGCAACATTGTTCTTATTTTTGTAGTTGTATTTACCATCACAATGTTATTCAAACTGATTAAAAAATTTTGAGTGTTATCATTGAAAATAACTTATTTTAGGCATGTCATTTTCAAATTGTAAAATTTTTACTTATTTATATGACTTTTTAAGGATAAATTTGATATAATTGGAGCAATTTATAAATCAATGCTGGAACATTGTTTTATAAAAATAAAATGAATAAAAGGTACATAATGAAAACATTACGTTTTATTTTTGATGCGTTATTGTATATAAATATAAATTAAACACTACTTAAAGTGTTTTATTAATATACAAACGTATTATAGATGTCGTTTTCTGAAAGTACCGAAAGGTAATACATGACAAAAAGAATGTCATACATAAACATGGATAATATCCATTGGGAAGTTATAGTTGCTCTAACTGACAAGTTAAAGCTTTCAGATTCTAAGTATGCTGATGCTGAAAAGAAATACAATGCTGTTAGTAAATGGCTTCATGATTCAGACAATGAGATTTTTAAAGATTCAACGATATATCCTCAAGGCTCTGTAAGACTTGGTACAACTGTTAAACCTTATGGTGCTAACGAACATGATATTGATCTGGTTGTTCATCTACCAAAAGTTAATAAGTATTATTCTTCTGAATATATACATGAATTGATAGGTGACAGACTCAAAGACCATGATACTTATTCTTCAATGTTAAAACCTCTTAAAAGAGGCTGGAGATTAAACTATGCTGGGGACTTTCACTTAGACATCACTCCAGCTATCCCTGATGGTGAATGTAACAATCATTGTCCAATCAACAAACACTATGCAGAGTTTGTTCCTGATTCAGCACTAAGAGATTGGAAGTCTTCAAATCCAAGAGGCTATGCAGAGTGGTTTCATAAAATAGATGAAAAAATGCCAAAGTTTACAACAGATAGTAAAAACTTTGTAGCAACGTTTGAGTCTAGAACTATTGAGGATATACCAAACCAACACAACTTTAAAGGTGTTTTAAAAAGAACTGTGCAGCTTCTTAAAAGACACAGGGACATTTTCTTTAATGAGAAACATATCACATTAAAAGAATATTCACCTATATCAATTTTGATAACGACACTTGCTGCACAAGCATATGAAGATATCTTACAAACTCAAGAGTTATTTGATCCTGTTGTTCTACTAAAAAAAATCATATCAGATATGAAGAAATTTAGGCCAAATGAAAATGGTTTTTACTATTTAGCTAATCCGACAAATCTAAAAGAAAACTTTGCTGAGAAATGGAATAATAGCTCATTATATTCCTATTCTTTTTCTTTATGGATAGAAGCAGTATATAATGATATTGAAGTTATATTAACTTCTAATGGACTCGATATAACTGGAAAAGCTATCAATGATGCTTTTGGTGGAAAATATGGTGAACAGGTTATAGATTCTCTTACCTCTTCAATAGACCAAAGTAGAGAAACTGGTCTTATATCAGGGGTTTTTACTTTAAATGAAATGGCTAAACCTAAAGTTGAAAAAAATACTTTTTTCGGAGCATAGGTATGAGAAAGCAGATTTCTGACGAACAAAGAAGATACGCCCAATATTATAATGCATTGCACTATAATGGGGCCATCCCAATATTTGATAAAATTGTTAAAAAATTTAATGATGGTTTTTGGATGGAGTTTTCACTAAAGCCGACTAAACTAAGTAGAACATACAAAATTGTTTTGATATACATTAATGGATATATGCCTTATAGCTATGTGATATCACCCAATTTAGTCAAAATCTCTCATGATAGGACTGTTCCTCATCTCTATAATCAGGAAACTCAAAGCTTGTGTTTAACTCATCCCAGTCTATGTGAATGGAATAAAAATAAACTTATTGTAGATACATATATACCTTGGATCGCTCATTGGCTATACTACTATGAAGTGTGGCTTCTAAGTGATCAATGGGAAGGTGGTGGTATCCACCCTGGTGATGAAATAGATACCGAATTGAAAAAACTTGCCAAAAAACAAGAAAGTAAAAAACAAAAAAAAGTCTCTAAAGACAAAGTGCAATCTCCATTAAAAATTGCCAACAAAATATATTCAAAGCGTAAAGAACTCGATGAACACCTCCATAAAGACTCAATGGAGGTAGCTATTAATGAATAAATTTCTCAATTTTTTTATAAAAATATATGAAATATGGCAATCAGGAAAAGCAGGTAAAATTGGCACCTCTTTACTTGGTTTTGGAATGATACTTGTTGCTTCTGGAGCTTCTTTTACATTCATTATTGGTTATTCAGATCAAAAAAGAAATGTAAATGCAGCTGTCTCTTCATCTCAAAACCCTGATATGGTTTTATATAGCATAGGTATTCTACTTATAATAATTGGTGCACTAATATTGATAGATACATACAGGAGGCTAATAGCTAACAGAACTGTTATTTATTTTGGAAATCTATTAAAACAGGGAGATTCTGATATCCCTTACTATGCTATGGAAAAAAATGATCAACTTAATGTCACTCCTATTAAACTAGGACTGATTGATTCCTATAAGAAAACAGAAGTTATTGAAGAATATAAACACCTATGTAGATTATTCAAAGACAGAACTGATCATATTGATGCTAAAAAGGTCTATATAGCATCTCTTGCAAGTACCCCATATCTTTATCTTTTAGGTACCTTATTCCGTAATGGGCACATTCAGAATGAGATACTGGATTACAATCGAGACCTGGATAAGTGGTATAGGTTAGACACTATAGGAAATAACTTAAGCAACTGTTTAATGTATGAAGATAACTTTACAACAGTAAATGACAAACTCAACTATCTTTGCAATAGTAATTTTGAATCCATTGGTATAGCTCTATCATATACTTTTCCAATCGATAAAACATCGATTCCACCAGCTCTTCGGGATAAGACAATATTTTTAACTCATGGATTAGGATTTGGTAATGATAAAATTAATAACAAGGCAGCACAAGCTTCTCTTTTGAATGAATTAACAGTATACATAGACAAGCTAAAATCATTTAACAAAAATATTCATTTATTTGTATCTGCACAAGCATCGTTCAATGTTAACCTTGGAAAAAGATATCAAGATAATACTATGGATGAAGTAAAAATATACAACTTCAATGGTTCGTTAAGAGAATACGATTGGTTTATTAGTTTTAATTCTGGGATAGTAAAATAAAAGGATAAAATTTTGAAAATAGTACATAGTTTATATAACTTCTATCATGCTCAATTAAAAAAAAGAAAATCGTTAAAAATACTTAGCGACATGAAAGAACATCAACTAAAAAACTATGCCCTATATTGTGAGAACCCTTTTACAATTATTCAATCAGAAAAAATTTTTGATTACTCATTTAAAGATCTAAACTATAGTACGAACAAAACAGTGATACAACATAGAACTAATTACATTCGGGCACAGTCAATTATAAAAACTCAACTCATGTATGGTACTGATGCTAATCAAGGTGCACACTTTGAACATCTAAAGGGAAGCCTTAATCATGCTGACCGTTCCAGTGTAATTATTTTTTTTGAATGGAAAGGTGAGCAAAACAATGTACCATCTTTTCATAAAGCTAAAAAGGATATTTTATTTCATGTAAGTGTATACGACCATACTCCAATAGGAGAAAAAGGTGTAGGCTATTGGGAATCAAGAATATATCCATATACATCAGATGGTCTCACAATAATAGGATTAGCTTCAGAAAATGAACCTAAAAATCTTTTACTATTTAAGAATCCTATCAAAGTTTCAATTGTAACAGAAGATGAATTTTTCTCTAGACATAGATTTAACAAGTATATTCATTAGAGATTTATAAATTGTTTAATTAACTTTTTATAAGTGAGCAGAGGTCTATTTTAAGTTCATTAGCTATTCTATATAATTGTTCAAGACTGAAATGTTTATTCTCTATACATTTTTCAGCTTTACTCACTACAGAAACAGACGTATACCCAAGTCTTTGTGATAATTCTAATTGTGTAATCCCTTTTTCTTCTCTAGCTTTTTTAACATTAAAACCTATTTGTTTATGAAATGCTATTAAAGAAGTATCTGTAATTTTTTGAGGCATAAATCACCCTAGTGAATTTTTGCTTAAGTTTAATTTGTTAAAATTTTTCTATCAACTCACTAGGGTGAAGTAAAATGTTTTTAAAAAAGAAAATGATTGATATGAATGAATATTCTCAAAAAGAATTACAGGTTTTAGTGGATAATTATATTAAAGAATATCATGGGAATAGACATAAAAATAAAATTTTTAAAGAACTGAATAAAGTTGATGATTATTTAGTACAGATGAGAAATGCTGGGTTAAGTTTAGAAAAAATTAGAGAATTTTTGATTGAATTTTATAATTATAAAGTAGGTATGAACACTATTTCTGATTATTTTAAAACTTTTCACCCAATAAACTCTCAATAATTCTTTTATACCTTTATAAGAGAATATTCTTTTAAAAAGTCATTTAGTAGTTTTTGCTCTTTTGTATATAAAGCTGACATTTCAGCATTATAACTATGAATATCATCTCTATTGATCTCACTCATAAAATCTTCGTCGTGATCTGCTAAATAATCAAATACTGTATACATAGCATTAAAAACTGTTTTTTCAACATTATGTTGATATTCTTCTTTTATAATTGAATTCATCACTCTGGGAAAATCATTTAATATTGAGTATGCTCTAAAGAAGTGTGTAGGATAATCTTTAGTTTTAATATCAAAAAATCCAAACTTATAATGAGTTAAATATATAATATATACAATTAACTTTATTAAACTTTCGAATGTTTGTAACTCATCCTTTTTTTTATCAATGACAAATTTAAGTAATAAGTCCCATAAAGATTTCGCTAAAAAAACACTTGAATATCGATCTGCATTTAATTCTAATAAATGTCGAAATACATCTGGTTTATCTTTCAATCCACTCGGTAGTTCACACATAGAGAAGAAAGTAATTGGCGATTTTTCATCTATAGTAGCATTATATGAAAATTCTAAATGTCCATCTATTATATGACCATATTCATGGCCACCAAAATAGTAAATTGTAAATAAAATCCAAAATGCCATAATATCATTTTTATCTCCAAGATATTGTAACTCTTCTTCTAAAAAGTCTATATCCCATCCACATGTTTCCATGGCAAACTGAATTAAACCACGGTTTAAAAGAATAACATACTCAGAATCATCTAATTTTCTCGAATGTGCATTAATATCATTATCTTCTACAACAAAGATTTGTATATTTATATTTTTGAACAAAGAACTTTTTAATAAGTTTTCTCTAATATATTTTAAACATCTAGAGTATGTCTCTATTTCAAAATCTTCTGAATAAATATCTTCTTCTATTGACTCTCCATGTATTACAAATAGTGTCCGAAGCTTATTAGTCATTTATAGTTCATCCTGCATTCAAAATATGAATTCGTTTTTTAATAAATTGAATCCATATAAAATTTCAGAAAGTTTATAGTCAACTTGATTAAGATATATTGAAAACGAACATTACTTTAATTTGTTCACAAATTCTGGTAACAAATTTTTATTTTTATACTCTTGATAAGTATCCATCAAATAATCTATAGCTTTTTCATTATCACTTATTATCTCATTTAGTTCATCATACTGTATCTTACTTGCATATTGTATGGCTTTAATAGTTAACATTTTCATGGCGTATTGGTCTTGTTCAACCCCTAACTGTCTTGCATCATATACATTTTCTAAATAAGCTAGATTAGAATCTAACTGATTCGATGTAAATACCCTTTCATCTATTAAACTTTTTTTCGACTTGCAATTCTCTTCAACTTTATTAATAATTTCATGCCAACCCATAATTTCTTCTACAAGCATTTCAATATTAGCTACTCTTGCACTATTTGAATAGTTTTTAGCTTTCTCTTCTTCTAATTCTTTACTCTCTCTATAGAATCTTGCAAATGCTAAATTAGCTTGATGTGCAACTCCTTTAGCAAATATCTCGCCTGTAATCAAATGGGGGCACAAACTACATTTATTTTCTCGTCCTGGTGGACATTCTACAGCTGGGCAAATTCCATGTATCATTGGCTTATAAAAAAGTGGGTCTTTAGTTAAGGCTATCATTGTTCCTAATTCATAATCTTTTGAGTCTGTTGAATTTCTATGAAGTGAAAATAGTTTATGCTCTTTTAGTACTTGTTCTAACTTGCTACTGTCATTTTCATCATATGCTTGGGATAATTCATCTTTTGCATAACTATTTAATTTATCTACAGATGATTTAAGCTTTTTTTCTAAAGACTTCTTCTCTAATTTAATATAAACTCTTATCATAGTATTAACATCTGTATGTCCACTTAATAAAGATACTAAATGCAATGAAAAACCTGCATCAATATACCTAGTGATTCCTGTAACTCGAATACTATGAATATCATATGCTACTCTAATTTTTTGTTTCATATACTCATCAGAAACTTTATCTATTTCCTCATAAGTTGTAAAAAAATTCTTTCTGGCTTTATTTTTTTCACCATCTCGCAACCAAGCTACTTTGGGTAAATACTCAATTTCACCTTTTTCATATTTTTGATTCAATTCCATTTGATAAATACATAATACTTTTTTGTGATAGGATGCGTGAACCCCTTTGTCCATAGGTCTATTGGAACCATGTAATAGCATCAAGGGTATAATATTTTCCCAAGGTGTATTTTTATCTCGGTTATATACTACAGGTTTTAAATGTGGGAAGTACTCCTTATGCCATTTTAAAAAAGGCTCAAAAATATTAAGGTCTTCCCATACATTAGGTATCTCTTGTAATTGTTTACGGTTTACATTTTTATCTGTATTAATCACAAAAGATTGTATATGCCCATAATGATCGTAAACAAAAGATTTGTCTCTACATAAATTCCGAATTTGAGCACCTCTTAAAGGTATAAATAGGTGCATTAAATACATAATTGGTAACACAGGATAGACATTCTTATGTGGCCACCAACTTAAATCAGCTTTTTCTGGATCCCAATATGAATTTCTCTGTGGAGGTCTATCTTTAACTATCTCAACTAATGCTTTTAACATATCTTCAGGCATTGCATTTCGAAAAGATTTCGTATTTTGCATGCTTTTTATTTTTGGAGTATTTTTCTTTGCTTTTTTTGTATAGATATGTAAATATTCTAAGAATCTAGCTGTTAATGATATTATGTCAGCTTTTGTACTGTTAGCAACTGATAATGACTCTACATAATTTTTAATGTAATTTTTATTTTGAAAATCGAAAATTATATCTACCAACTCTTCATCTAATTCTTCATATGGATAATATCTAATTAGATATTTTAAAAAGTGTGAAAAACAGGTTACATATACTTTTATAGTAGCAATAGCTAGACCATCAACTTCGTACATATACTTCATAAATTCTTGAGCATTTATTTTCGTTTGGACTAAACTAGGATATGTCTCATAGCTAATAAAATCAAATAACTGATCATATTCCAATTCTATGACATCTGGAACATATTCATTTTTTTGCTGAATAAGTAGTTCTTGTGGATGAAGGATATCTTCTCTCCCCTGCTCTATTAGAAAATATCGAAGTTCTCTACTCATTTTTAAAGTGGCTTTTTTCTTACTGTCTGCACCTTGATAATATTTTGAAATAAAATCATATATATTTACGATTGATTCTTCTGAAACTGCATTTACGGAATTCCAACTTGTTGCTGTTATAAGATAAGACATAGTATTATATTTGTCTTTTTGGGAGAACTTCAGCTTTTTTTCGAGTAAATCAACTAACTCATTGTTCTGAATAAATGTATTCCAACCCTTTTTTCTAATATAGCCTTCAACATGAAATGTTGCAGGGAATAAAAGATGTTTTCTATCCCATTCATATATCAAAAATTTATCTATTATTTGAGAAATCGTATATTTATTAGTAAATTTTTGTTTAGTTTTTGTATACAAAAAATCAATGAAAAACTTGTAATCAGCTTTTGCCAAATATTGATATGTTTGGTCACTCAAATATTCTACGTCGAAAACTTTGAACTCATTATTTTTCATTCCTAAAAACTCTTGTAAAGGAACTTCTAAATGAAAAAACAGTTTACTACCTGGAGTATATTGTTCAACTGTCTTAAATTTCTTACCTATAAAATTTTGATTAAATGTACATAGGAATAAATCACAAAAATCCAGCCAATTATCTAAAAAATTTTCTACTGCATCTTTTCTAATAACAAAGTTATTTGAGCAGTTAACACTTGGTATATAATCTACATATTCAATCCCATAATTCACAGAGTATCCTTTACAATCCCCAGCTTGTGAAGTATCATTCCATCTAATAATAAAGTATCATATATCGATAGTTTTAAACTACTCGTATTACTATCGATATATGTTATATTTTCCAATAACAACGTGTTGACTATATCTTTTAGTGCATGCTTGAAGAGATGCCCCTCTTCATCAATATTTATACCTTGCAAAATAGTTTTTTGCTCCATAAATTCTTGTTCTTGATAATCTTGTTGTTTATCTTTTAAAATTTTGTTTTCATCTTTTAATAAACTATACTTAACTCTTAATGAAGCTAATTGAATTCTAATATCGGCTTCAGAATAATCTTTTAATGTAGTATGCGTGTTTATATTTTTATAATGTGAAGCTTCATCAACCAATCCTCTATAAATCTCATTTTTTGAAATTGCACTAGGTGTTAATCCTTTTTGCTTTTTGGATACATCTGCTAAATCGAATGTCACCCGTGATACTGAAGATTGATTTACAATTCCCCCTAAACCTTGAATATGTTTAATAGCATCTTTAATCAACTCAATAGATATCTCTTTTTGTGATTGTTGATATTTACTTGCATTACTCACTGTTCACCCTCACTCTCTATTTCTTTATTTGAAAAAACACTTTTTGCAGCCTTTGATAATTCTAGTTTAATGGTCTCACTTGTTACATTGAAATACCTCATTGTGGATGATAAAGCCCTATGTCCCATTGCTTCCTGTGTATATACTATAAGTGAATCATCATTGGTATTAATATAATGTTCGGCCATTACAACACCAAACATATGTCTCAAAGAGTGTAAATCTAATTTTTCTAATATTAAATACTTTGGATACTTTTTCAATAAAATTTTGATGTGTTTTTTGAATGATTTAGATATATTGCTTTTCCTCAACCTATTACCTGTATTAGTTATAAAGAAAAATGGATGCCTAGGTACTCTTCTATGTTCTTGAACATACTGTTTACTTTGATAATGCCGAAAAAAACTTTCAAAAAATATCTTTTTATATTTAACTGGGTCTAACCAATATAATGCGGAGTAATTAGTTGGTATTGGATATTTAAATTGTAGATCTGGTGCACAATGAGGCTTCGTTACAGTTGTATCTATTCTATATTCATCAAGTAACCATTTTCTTCTAGATTTACCATATATATCTTGCGTATCAGACTGTGGAGAAATCAACCAGACATCTTGATTTTCAAAGTCTATGTCATTTGTCGTTAGATTAAGGGTCTGTCCTATCCTTGCACTACAAATAGCACATAAAATATATATCATTTTTTCCCTATCACTAGCCAGTTCTAATAGCTCGTCAAAAAGTTCAAAAGGGAATGCTTTTATTTCAAAACTATCAACTATTTTATATGGCTTAACCAGATCCATTCTTGCACCAAAAGTCTCAAGGTAATTTTTTGACTTTTTTATTTGTATTCCAGAGAGAAAACTGTTTGCACTTTTATGTCTCTCATATAAATAGTTTATGTATTTTTCATTATATATAAGATCATTTTCTTCTGTAAATTGAAAATAAGATTTAATACCTGCTATTTCTTTATTTATGGTGGATTTTTTCTTTGGCTTTGAACTAGATACTACGACTCTAATTTCATCTTTAAAATCTGTATCGAACTTCTTTACTTGAATTTCATAACCATTCAAAAGACTTTTTCGATAATTTGCCAAGTAAAATTTAAAATCATTATTATCAGGCTTTACATAGAGACTATATAACCAAAATTTTTCCATGCTAGACATAAAACTTGAGATGGTATTATGAGTAACATTCCTTATCTCTTTTAGCCAAATGGACCATTCATAAGAATCCATTAAATCTATCACTTCATTATTATATACGGTAGATATGATATAACCGTTATGATACGACAACAACACGTTAATTCCTTGTATTAATATGTTGAAGTTTAGCTATAAAAACTCATCCTGTAAAAAAAGTACACATTTTGTGTAGTTTTAATTTCATAGTATCTTAGAATGTAGTTTATTTGACTATTTCTTTTTATTTAACTATTATTTTTTTAATTTATTTAGGAAAAATTCATAACTTCATAATATATTAGTACATCTCTGAGGGAGCTAACAAAAAGGTGATTCTCTTAGGTGGGAATTTGTACTCATTACTTAAAAGTGCCGACTTGATCCGCTCTTTTGCCTCCGTAATAGCAGTAGAAGCAAGTCCTACGATCGAAAAAGACGGAAGTCCTTTTGTTAAAGTACACTCCACATCAACAACTCTAGCCTCTATCCCTTCTAACGTTGCACAAGATATCTTTTTCATTCTAAAACCTTTGAAAATTTCAACTATCTTAACAACTTCCTACCACTCTTTTTAGTTTTATTGCAAAATGAAATATTTTACTATTGCTTTGTTGTAAAAAAAGGTGTAATATGCGTAACTTTATACATAGAGGGTTTATTTGATCCAAATTAGTGAAAATATCTTTTTAGATAAGCATATCTTTGAGCTTGATATTCCTACAGCATTTCTTCCAAGTCCTTACAAACAATTTCCATTTTTAGTAATCAAAAATTTTCTAAAATTACATGAATTACCTCTTTTTGTAAATGATATCTACGAGGATGAGGATGCTGAAATTGCAAAAGTAAAATCTGAAGTTATTTTAGGTGTAGTTGAACCAAAAGTTGTCAAAAAATATAGAGATACAAAAATATACACTATAAGCGAATATCTCAACAATCTCTACCATCTGAGATTTCAAGAATATCAGTCGCAAATTGAGGACTATTTCAATATAGCGATCACCCTTTCTACCGAATTACAGGCCTTGGAGTATAAAAAAGGGGGCTTTTATGTACAACATGCCGATGATTCAAATGCCATCGTCGATGAAAATAAGAATATTATAGCTTACCATCCCGTTGCACCCCAAAGAAAAATAACAACCGTTTTGTTTGCGACATCTTATAGCGAGAATCCAGATAATAAACATTCATTTAAAGGTGGTGAATTGGTATTTAACTTTTTAAAAGATAAGGATGGAAAAACGATAGAGTTTAAAGCTGATGCGGGAGATATGATCATATTTCCAAGTAATCCATACTTTTCACATGAAGTAAAAGAGGTAGAAGCGGGTTATAGACTAACGTTAGTACAATGGCATAATGCCATTCTCAACTAACAGCTTTTATTTCCCTTTACGCTCTTTTTGTAGTCTTTTATACTCTTTTTCAAATTTTTTACGTCTAGAGTATGAGAGTTTATCTATAAAGAGTATCCCCTCTAAGTGATCCATCTCATGTTGAATAGCAATGGCTAAAAGTCCATCAGCTTCAAGTGACTTAGTGTTTCCATGACGATCTTGATAGTTAATCTTGATCGTTTCGTGGCGTTTTACATCTTCATAAAATTGAGGGACACTTAAACACCCCTCCTGATAAGTTGTTTCACCATCTGTTTCAATTACAACAGGGTTGATAATCTCAATCAGATTTTCATCCGGCTGGTTACCCTCTTCATCAGGAATATTAAGGATCAATACACGCACAGGATGTGCTACTTGAATCGCGGCTAAACCTATACCATTTGTTTCGATCATCATAGGATACATAGCATCTAGGAGAGTATGAAGTGTTTCATCAAAACACTCAACCTCTATAGATTTCTCACGTAATCTTTTATCTGGATACTCAACAATAGTTAAATTCATTTTTCCCCTATCTTAATGACACCGCGTAGTCAGTCTTTTTATCTTCATAGGCTTTGGCAATACCATCTAAAGCAGAAACCACTATCTCTTCAACAGAGTAATTACTGTCAATGTTTGTAATCCCTATAGATATTTTTAACTGTATTTCACGATCCGCCAAAAAGAAGTTAGAGTTTGAAACAAGTTCACTTAAACGGATAGCTGCACGTTTTGCATTGTCTAAGTCTGTATGTTTTAAAAGCATAGAGAATACTCCGCCGCCGTAATGAGCAACAATATCGCTACGTCTTGATGTTTTTAACAATAGTCTTGCTATAGTTCTCGTCATAAGTACGATAGCTTTATCGTTTTTAACGCTCTTTTTCAAAGTACCGTCTAGTTCGATCATCATTAAAGAACTTTTGTGTTTAAACTCAGTAATTAAACTTATCTCTTGCTCTATTTTAGTTAATAGATAACGTTTGTTATATACACCAAACTTATTATCAAAGATAGTCTCATTCTCTACAGTTTTAACAATTGTAGCCGTCTCGTCGTAGATATCTTTCATCTTAGAACTTTGAGTTTTTAGGATAGAGTTGAGTTTTGACACATCACCCTCTAATACACCTATCACACTAAGTGCTTCTTTTGCATCAGGGCTTGATGAAAGTTCCTCTTTTCTTTTTTCAAGTATCTTATTCATTAATGCCATATTTTTGTATAAGTTGGCAGTCACTCCTAAAATACTCTTAATAGACAAAAATCCCTGCTTTAGATTTTGTTCTAAAGCGATAGTATTTTCATCATCATTACTCTCTTCTAGTTCTAACATAGAATGTATCTGACGTCTGAGGTTTTCACTTTTATCTTCTAAAAGTCTGTCAAAATAAAGTGAAAAATTATTTGGCGTCGGTGGTAGATTATCTGCGATAAGTGATGCTAAGACCTCTTTTGCATAGATCTCAACATCGCTTGATGGATTATCAATATCGAAGGGTTGTACTGCAGGCATCTCCTCAGTATTAGTTTCAGGTTCATCTAGATTTCTTCTAGCTTTTTTTCTCAGTGTGCCCGACATGACAGCCCCCTATTCTCTCTCACTTTTAGTTAGTACTTCATCGATCATACCATACTCTTTTGCTTCTTTAGCACTCATAAAGTTATCACGATCAGTATCTTTTTCAACAGTTGTGATTTTTTGCCCCGTATTTTTGGCTAAAATCTCATTTAACTCTTTTTTCATACGTAAAATCTCTTTAGCTTGGATCTCAATATCAGTTGCCTGACCTTGAGCACCGCCTAGAGGTTGATGGATCATAATTCTAGCATGTGGAAGAGCATAACGCTTCCCTTTTTCACCAGAACTTAATAAAAAAGCACCCATTGATGCAGCTTGACCTATACAGATTGTTACTACATTCGGGCGGATATAATTCATAGTATCATATATAGCCATACCAGCAGTAACAACACCGCCCGGTGAATTGATATAAAAGTAGATATCTTTTTCCGGATCTTCCGCCTCTAGAAAAAGTAGTTGCGCTACAATTGTTGAAGAAACAGCATCGTTTACTTCACCGCTTAACATAACGATTCTATCTTTTAATAAACGTGAATAGATATCATAACTTCTCTCTCCACGACCGGTTTTTTCTATTACGTATGGTATATAGCTCATATTACTCTTCTATTTTTTTATTTAATAAAGTTGTTAAAACTCTATCTTCTACCATTGACATTTGTACTGCAGGTAAGTATCCAGCTTCTTTATATTGCTCATATACTTTTTGTGGATCTTGACCCATTTGCATAGCTTCAAAGTAGATAGTTTGCATTAACTCTTGCTCATTTACAGAAACACCCATATCTTGTGCTAAAGCATCGATGATAAATGTAGCTTTTACACTTCTTTTTGCTTCGTCACGGAAAGTTTCACGAAGTTCTGTTAATTTGTCAGCGTTTTCACGAAGCTCTTTAATCTCATCTTCGCTCATAGTTCTTGCTTTGTTGTTAAGAGCCATATCAATCTCTTGCTCAACAACGAAATCTGGAAGCTCGAAATCTAAAGAATCAACAAGTTTTTCTAAAAGTTTTGGTTTTAACTCTTCATTGTAAAGTTTCCCTAAACCTTCTTGTTCCATAGCTTTTTTAACTTCTGAAGTCAGTTTTTCTAAGTTAGCTTCTTCATCACCTGGAAGGAATTTTTTTGCTAGTTCATCATCAATTTCAACTTCACCTTTTACTTTAATGTCGTTTACTTTTACTTTGAACATTACAGGTTTACCAGCAAGTTTATCTGAACCGTAATTTTCCGGGAAAGTTACGTTAATCTCAACTTCTTCATCACGTTTAACACCGATAAGTTGATCTTCAAAACCTGGAATAAATTGACCGCTACCAAGTAATAGTTCGTGACCTTGTGCAGCACCACCTTCAAAAGCTTCACCATCAAGGAAACCTTCAAAATCGATAACAGCAGTATCACCCTCTTTCATTTTACGGTTACGTTTTACACTCTCTAAAGGTGCTTGACCTTCTGCTAACTCTTTGATTCTAGCTGTAACGTCTTTATCTGTAATTTCCGGCTTTTTAAAGTCAGGTGTACAAGAATCAACATCACCAAGCTCAATAACTGGACGCATAGCAACTTTGATAGCTACTTCAATTTTATCATCAGATTTATCAAACTTAGAAATTGTAGGTTCACCGATAAGCTCTTCATTTTTAACACCAAGCTCATCTAAACCTTGGTTAAGTACTTGACGTAAAGATTCAGACTCAGCATCTTCTACAAGTTTTTGCCCGTATTGTTGTTTGATAACTGCTACAGGTACTTTCCCTTTTCTAAAACCCTGAACGTTAGCAGTCTTAGATAATTGCTTTGCTATTTTCTCAACATTAGCATTTACCTCATCAGTAGAGATAGTGGCTGTGATCTCAGCATTAGCACTATTAATTTTGTTTGATTTGATATCCATCAATTTCCTTTGCACTATTATATTATTTTGGGCAATCATACCAAAAATGTACTTTTATTACGATTAATTTTTACACAAATGCGTTTTAAGGTTCAATATCAGGAGCCATAAAACCCCTATATCTATCACCACATCGGCAAAATTAAATACGGCAAAATCAAATCCACAGTGCCAATACACCATATCGACAACCCCGCCATGAATAAACCTGTCATAGATATTTGAGATAGCCCCGCCGATAATTATCCCTGTTGGAAACGCATAACATAGCTTTTTGAGATAAATTATATATCCAAATACCCCTATTACTAAAACCAACTGAATATATTTAAGATACTCACCTAATGATGCAAACATCGAAAATGCCACACCTTTGTTATACACTAATATAAAATCTATACATTCAGTGTAGTAACGAAAACCTTCTACAAAAAGCGTTTTAATATTTTGATCAACTATAAATATTCCCGCAATACTAAAAAGGAGAATTGCCCATAATCTTATTTGCAAATTTTTATCCATTTAACGCTTTTTGAAAGAATGTTACAAGTTCATCCATTCGTTTCTCCATCAATTTTGCGTCACTTGCTTCTAATAATACACGTAGTTTATTTTCCGTTCCGCTGTATCTAATAAGATGACGGATATTTTCACCCTCTAAATCTTTTAACAGCTTTTCTAAACCCTCGATCTGCTCTAAAGGTCTCTTCTCTTTAACATTTAAATTAACGAGTTTTTGCGGATGAAGCTCAAACGGGCGTAATATTTCCGATGCTTTTTTCCCTTTTGAGAGAATAAGTGCAAGTACTTGGAGTGCCGAGACAAGGCCATCTCCTGTTTTGGCAAAGTCATTCATGATCACGTGACCACTCTGCTCCCCACCAAAGTTAATACCCTCTTTTTTCATAATCTCCAAAACATTTTTATCACCGACGTTTGAGCGTAATAGTTTAAGACCATGCTCTTGCATAAAATCGTCCAAGGCACCGTTACTCATAACAGTAGCAACAATACCCCCACCTTTTAAACACGATTTTTCATTTAAAAAGAGTCCTAATGCACCTAGCAGTTGATCACCGTCAACCGTTTCTCCCTCTTCATCAACTATTACAAGTCTGTCTGCATCGCCGTCTAAAGCTATCCCCAGATCAGCTCTGTATTTGATCACATTGTATTTTAGATCTTTTGTATGTAAAGCTCCACAATCTTCATTAATGTTATAGCCGTTAGGCTCATTATGTAGAACTACAACTTCAGCACCAAGCTCTTCAAGTACTGTAGGCCCTACTTTATATGCTGCACCGTTAGCAGTGTCAAGAACTATTCTCATCCCTTGAAGTGTCAACTCTACAGGAAAAGAGTTTTTAAGTTGAACAATATAACGCCCAACTACATCATCTATTCTTTTTGCTTTTCCGATCTCTTTTCCTGTAACTTGAGCCTCTTTTATCTTTTCATCGTTAAAATATATATCTTCTATCTTTTTTTCTACTTCTTCAGGAAATTTATCTCCACGGGCATCAAAAAACTTAATACCGTTATCTTCAAATGAATTATGGGAAGCCGAGATCATAATTCCGGCATCACAGCGCATATTTTCCGTAATGAATGCAATAGCAGGTGTCGGCATAGGACCGATTTGAATAACATCGTATCCGATAGCTGTCAATCCGCATACGATCGCATTTTCGATCATATATCCGCTTTTACGTGTATCTTTACCAACCAAGATCTTATTTGTAACCGATTTCTCTTTTAAGTAAATACCTGCTGCCATAGCAACACGCATTGCCACTTCGGCACTTAAAAACCCGCCGGCTTCGCCACGTACACCATCTGTTCCAAATAATTTCATCATCTATAATCCTAGTTCTAATTACTTTTTTACCATTATATCTGTTAGTTTGTTAGATTTCAAAGTTTAAAAAAACTGTTTTTTTTCAATTTTAAAATCGCTATTTTTGGTAAAGTAAGATATTTTAACACCACTTAACTTAATTTTAATTATTTTTAAGGTAAAATTTCGCACTTAAATTCCCAAGAAGGATAAAACAAATGGCAAATCACAAGTCATCAGTTAAGAGAATTCGCCAAACTATCGTTCGTGCTGAACGTAATCGTTTTTACAGAACTCGTCTTAAAAATATCGTTAAAGATGTTCGTGCTGCAATTGATGCAGGGAACAAAGAAGAAGCTGCTACTGCATTAAAAGTAGCTAACCAACAAATTCATAAATTTGTGAGCAAAGGTATTCTTAAAAAAGAAACTGCTGCTAGAAAAGTAAGCCGTCTACACAAAGCTGTAAACGCTCTGTAAGGCTAACTCCATATGTTAGCAGATAAACTTACTCCGTTTATCAATCGCTATAATGAACTTAGCAACCTGCTAAGTTCACCTGATATCACTTCTGACATCAAAAAGATGACAGAACTTTCAAAAGAGCAATCTTCACTTTCACCAATCGTTGAAAAAGCAAAAGAGTATCAAGCACTTGTTCAAGAGATCGCAGATTCTAAAGAGATGTTAGCTGATCCAGAAATGGCTGAAATGGCAAAAGAGGAACTTCGTGAATTAGAACCTCAAGTACCTGTTTTAGAAGATGAGATCAAAATGCTTATGCTTCCTAAAGATCCAAATGATGATAGAAATATTATTATAGAACTACGAGCCGGTGCCGGTGGAGATGAAGCTGCTATCTTTGTTGGAGATATGTTTGATGCATATACTCGTTACGCTGAACTTAAAGGTTGGAAGATCGAGATTATGAACACATCTGCTTCTGAAGCGGGTGGATACAAAGAGGTAGTTGCACTTATTAAAGGTGAACAGGTTTATAGTAGATTGAAGTATGAAGGTGGAACACACCGTGTTCAACGTGTTCCGGCAACAGAATCACAGGGTCGTGTACATACATCGGCAATTACAGTAGCAATTATGCCTGAAGTTGATGATGTTGAGATTCAGATCAATGAAAACGATCTAAAAATCGATGTTATGCGCTCAAGTGGTTGTGGTGGTCAGTCTGTAAATACAACAGACTCCGCTGTTCGTATCACTCACTTACCGAGTGGTATAGTGGTAACCAATCAGGACCAAAAATCTCAGCATAAAAATAAAGAAAAGGCTATGAAAGTACTTAAGTCTAGACTTTATGAGCTAGAGATGCAGGCACAACAGTCTGAAAATGCGGCTGAACGTGCTGCACAAGTCGGTACTGGAGATAGAAGTGGACGAATTCGTACATACAACTATCCTCAAAACCGTATAAGTGATCACAGAATCAACTTAACGCTTTACAGATTAAATGAGATTATGGGTGGTGGTCTTTTTGATGAGATTATCGATCCGCTAATCGCAGATACTCAAGCTAAAATTGTTGAAGCAGCTGGGCTTTAAGCCTCAGCTCTTCATATTCTCACTACTTTAAATTTCCCAATTAGTTTCGAATGTTTTTTTCACTTTACCTTTAAAAGTGATAGTTTTCCCGTTAAAACCTAAATATAAAGTATCTTTACTTGTAGGGTATACTTCAATATTATTTTGTACTTTTTCTTCTAAAAAAGCTCTGTAAAAACATGCTGACATACCAGTACCGCAAGCTAAAGTTTCATCTTCAACACCACGCTCGTACGTTCTTACATTCAAGTTACCATCTTCAGTAATACTACAAATATTTACATTTGCATTATAAATGTATCTAAGCTCTCTAGCTTCTTCAATATCAAACTCTTCTACATCATCTTGCAGGCATACTAAATGGGGTACACCGGTATTGATAAGCCACCAAAGTTTTCCATTGTACTCTATTGCTTGATCAATAATTTCAGGGGGTGTTAATTCACTTAAAACCATCCCAGATTTTTCACTATTGTCACTTACTTCAGCATTGATTACACCTGCACCGGTTAAGAAACTCATTTTTTGTGGAGCTAAATCATTATTGTAAGCATAGTGTGCACATGCACGACTTCCATTACCGCACATATCAGCATGGCTTCCGTCAGAATTATAAAACTCCCATTCAAAATCATACTGTTCATGAGGTACTACTACGATCAAACCGTCAGCACCTATTCCGTCTTGACGATGGCATAACTCTTTCGCCAACTCATTTCGCTCTTTTTTAGAATCATCGTGAAAGATTACAAAATCGTTTCCATTTGCACTATATTTAGCTATACGCATTGATCCCTCTCCTATTTATTGTATATCTTTTTAATCTTTTCTACAAAAAGTTCCACTTCATTTTGTAGATGTTTGAGATCTTTTGAGTTATCAATCACCCAAGTAGCACGTTTTTTCTTCTCTTCAATCGGAAGTTGAGATGCTATTCTTCTACGTGATTCCTCTTCGCTAAAACCGTTACGTTTCATAAAACGCTCTAACTGAATATCACTCGGAGTGTATACTACAACACTATCTTTAATGTCATAATTATTATTTTCAAAAAAGAGGGGGATGTCAATTAGATATGGGAACTCAAAACTATCTTGTTTTTCACTCTGTTTTTCTATTTCAGCTTTGATCTTTGGATGTAAAAACTCTTCAAGCTTTTTTTTAGCCTCAGGAGTTGCAAATATATAAGCACCAAGTTTTGCTCGGTCTACTTTATTTACACCTTTGATATACTCTTCACCAAAAGTCTCTTTAACCCACTCAGATGATGCGTCAAGTATCTTATGAGAAATAGTATCGGCATCTATCACTCTCATACCATTTAATGCTAGTAGAGATGCTACAGTACTCTTTCCGGTAGCGATCCCTCCAGTTAAAGCGATGGCATACTCAAATGCCATTAGTTTTTGATAATCCCTAAGTATTCTTTACGGATGTAGTTCCCCATTGCAAATGCAGCAGGATGTACATCAGAATTATAAAAGTCTAAATTGTCTAACATATCTGCACGGTGTAAAATAATATCTGCAGTTGGATGGTATGCTTTTGAAGCTAAAAGTGCAGTTTCACATATTCCAAGGTTATATGGCATAATAATCTTTGCATATTTCCCTAAGATCTCCATCATCTGTTTATTTGCATCTACATCATCTAAAGACGGGTGTTTGCTTACAAGTAAACCTTCTTCGTTTAAAACGCGGTTATAGTGTGCTAATACTGCAGCATCACTCTCAAGCTCAGAAATCACAACATCGTATGCATTATCTGCAGCATCTCTTAAAAGATTGATATTTGTAGAGATCACATCACAGTCGATCCCCTCATGTTTCTCGATCTCACCAACCATACCGCTTGCATTATCACTGATAATTAAAACTTTTTTTGGCTCTTTGTGCGTACACAGTGGTACATGTACCATCATTTCATTATAGATAAATTCTTTCATACTCATTATTCCTTTTTACATATAAACTTATAAACTAATGATAAATAAGGGGCTCAGAACGAAGTGAGGATTCACCCCCGTTTTATTATTAGTTTATAAGTCCTTTAAACCCACCGCGATTTTATCTACTTTTGGATTAATTTTACTTAATATTGATATAATTACAAAATATTTAAGCTAAAGGTATAAAATGGACTTAAACAAAATTAGAAAATTTTGCAGAGTGTTTCGCATAGTTGTTGGACTAGCTCTAATTATTACAGGTGTTATTCTAGATAATGCATGGTTCTATTTAGGTGTACTTCCTCTTCTTGCAGGACTTACAAATTTCTGTCCCCTTTGTATCATTTCAAAAAAATGTGATTTACCACAAGAGAAGCAGGAATAATTATGAGCCAAATTTCTTATAAAGACGCAGGTGTAGATATAGATGCTGGAAACAGCTTTGTTGAAAATATTAAACCATTAGTAAAAGCTACTAAAGTTGATGGTGTAATTGGTGGCATTGGTTCATTTGCCGGTGCATTTGAACTGCCTAAAGGGTTTAATGAGCCTGTAATGCTTGCAGCAACTGATGGTGTAGGTACAAAACTAAAGTTAGCAATCGATAGTGGCATTCACAATACTGTAGGTATTGACTTAGTTGCTATGTGTGTAAACGATCTTATTTGTAACTTCGGTACACCGTCATTTTTCTTAGACTACTATGCGACAGGTAAACTTGATGTAGAAATAGCTACAAATGTTGTTGCTGGTATTGCTGAGGGTTGTAAACAGAGTGAATGTGCTTTGATCGGCGGTGAAACTGCTGAGATGCCTGGTATGTATTCTGAAGATGATTATGACTTAGCTGGTTTCGCCGTTGGTGTAGCTGAGAAATCTGAAATGGATAGAGTAAGTCTTGTAAAAGCTGGACATAAACTGATCGCATTACCATCATCTGGTTTACATTCAAATGGATTTAGCTTAGCTAGAAAAGTACTATTTGAAAAAATGGGTATGAAGTTTGAAGATGACTTCAATGGAAAACCGTTAATTGAAACTCTTTTAACACCGACAAATATCTACGTTAAAACATTTAAAGCTCTTAAAAATGAGATCGTAGCTATGGCTCACATCACTGGTGGTGGAATTGTCGAAAACCTTCCACGTGTACTTCCTGAGAATTTAATGGCAGAAGTACAAGAAAATGCTGTTAAAGTATTGCCAATCTTTGAACTTATGTCTGAACACGTTGCACGTGACGAGATGTTTAGAGCATTCAATATGGGTGTTGGTATGATACTTGTTGTTGAAGAATCTAACGTTGAAAAAGTTCTTGCTACTGCTGAAGGTTCTTACCTTGTAGGTGAGATCAAAGAGGGTCCAAGAGAAGCTAAACTCGTATAATTAATAGAAAAACCTTTTAAAAGGTTTTTCTAACTCCCTATTTCCTTTTCCTACTCTAACTATTAATTCCATTACTTTTATCGATCTAAAATATATTTACTATATCTCATCTAAGTTCTTATTACTATTTTATTTATTATGATTAATTTTGTTTTCAATTGAAAAGAGAAAAGAGTGTCACCCAAAAGGGTGACATAAAGAAAGGAGAATTTCTTTTGCTAGCTTATATTAGAAAGCGAAGTTAACTTGTGCACTTACACCAGTTTGGCTATGTTTAGTCTCGATTGTTCCACCTAAAGTATTAGTAATGTTAGCTGTTTGACTAACTTCTGGAGCATATGTATATGCTAAATCAACTGATGTAGTTTTACTAAAGTTGTATGTTCCACCAATAGCATAATGAGATTCAACAATTCCTGGGAATCCTAATAAGTTCATAATATCTAATGTATCCCCATAATTACCTCCAGCAGCACCTATAGCACCACCTACAGCCATTGGATTTGTTTGGTCACTGATTGGACTTTTTGAATAATTATAACCTAATCTTACTGCCCAAGCATCAGTTGCGTATTCATAACCAACTGCAACTACATTTTGATCATCCCATTGAAAGTCTTTATAACCTTTAGCATCTGACCATTTAATTTGTTTATAATCTACTGCAATAGTGTGCTCACCCATAGCATATGAAATACCAACACCCATCTCTGCTGGAGTAGATAATTTGTCTGATCCATTTGGATTACCAGTGAAATCTTCTATTGCATTGCTAATTTGCCCTTTATATTCCATCTCAATCTCAGATTTATATACAGCACCAATTGTTAAACCAGCAACTTCATATGCTAAACCTACGTTATATCCAAATGATAAATCTTGTGCAACACCTTGTGTTGACACATTTACACCCATTGCTGATGCATCATACATAATATCTAATGCACCGTATTGTAAAATTGGTGTAACTGCTACGCTAAAGTTATCCATTTTATATGCTAGTGGAACACCGAATTGCATAATTTGAAGATTTGTAACCATATTAAAGTTAGTTGCTGGAGCTGTAGCATCTCTATAATCAACACCCATACCAGCAGTACCCCAAATACCTATACCTGCATAAAATTATCAGTAATTTTAGAAGCAATCGATACTTCAGGAATAACATTCATATCAGCTGCACTATCAGGAGCACCAGCACCACCAATGTTAGTATTAACATCAGGCATAAATAATGTACCACCAAAAGAAACCTCAGTATTTTTTACAGAAGTGATTAAAGCAGGATTTGTTAATGCAGATTCTGCACCATGAGTCATACCAATACCAGTACCAGCCATACCACGCGATTTTGCACCCATTCCAATTAAAGTAGAACCATTTGTTGCGAATGCAGATGTTGCACCTAAAGCTAAAGCAGCTACTACTGCTAATTTGATTGTTTTTTTCATTTTCTCCCCTTAAGAGCTTTTAAATATTGAAACAAAGATTTGTTTCGATTGCAGTCATTATATGTGATAAAATTTTAACTAAACCTTAATGGAAAGATTCATATTATTATAAAAAATTATATTTATCCTCTAAGTTCATACCTAATATTTGAAATAGTGTATATTTTTATAATGATATATTATTATTAGTACTAAAAAAGGGTAGATATTAAACAATTTAATAGAATTTATCAAAAAAATAAAAAAGTTACTTATAATATATATTTGTGATAATTTTTTAATAATGTGCATTTTTGTAACATTATTATCACAAAAAACATATATATGTAGTAATATTCAAATCAAATCTAATAAAAAAAATCAAAAATGTAAGTAGATGTAATAAAAAAGAAGAAGTAAAATAAGTTTGATAATAAATTGTATAATGATAGTGATAGTAAATTAAATGATTGAATGATAAAAAGAAGGTTGAATAATTTGATCGAACTAGGCAGCGACCTACATTCCCACACCCGTGGGGTGCAGTATTATCAGCGATGAGAGGCTTAGCTTCTGGGTTCGGAATGGGACCAG